>NZ_QQWY01000016.1:0-116694 GCF_003950455.1 Sphingomonas sp. ABOLE | reverse complement strand
CCGCCGGACAGCGCATCCTTGGCGAGCTCGCCGATGCCGCCCAGCGTCCCAATCAGCTGGGTCGCCTCGACCGGGAACAGGATCGTCTTGGCATTCGGCGACGTCGCGAACTTGCCGACCGCCTCGACGTACTTCTGCGCGATGAAATAGTTGAGCGACTGGGCGCTGCCGGACTCGATCGCGTCGGAGACCAGCCGGGTCGCCTCCGCTTCGGCCTGGGCGGCGCGCTCGCGGGCCTCGGCGTCGCGGAAGGCGGATTCGCGGCGGCCTTCCGCCTCCAGGATCCGCGCCTGCTTCTGCCCCTCGGCGCGCAGGATCTCCGACTGGCGGCTGCCCTCGGCTTCGAGGATATTGGCGCGCTTCTCGCGCTCGGCCTTCATCTGGCGGCCCATCGCGTTGACAATGTCGGCGGGCGGGCGGATGTCCTTGATCTCGACGCGGGTGATCTTCACCCCCCAGGGCGTCGTCGCATGGTCGACCACCGAGAGCAGCCGGGCGTTGATCTCGTCACGTTTGGACAGCGTCTCGTCCAAGTCCATCGAGCCCATCACCGTGCGCAGGTTGGTCGTGGTCAGCTGGAGCAGCGCGACATAGAGGTCCGACACCTCATAGGCGGCCTTGGCGGCATCGAGCACCTGGAAGAACACCACCCCGTCGGTGGAGATCATCGCATTGTCCTTGGTGATGATCTCCTGGCCGGGGATGTCGATCACCTGCTCCATCATGTTTACCTTGCGGCCGACACGGTAGAAAAAGGCGGGGTAGAAGTTGAAGCCGGGCGCGGCGACGGTGGTGAAGCGGCCGAAATGCTCGATCGTGTACTGATAGCCCTGGGTCACGATCTTCACGCTGGCGAGCAGGTAGAACAGCACCAGCGCCACCAGCCCGGCCAGAAACACGAAAAGCACGTCCATACGCCCCGACTCCCCTCGCAATGGGGCCTAGTGCTAGCATAGAGAAGCGCGATGACCAGCATGGCTCTCGCCCCCCGCACCGCCCTGTTCCTCCCCGCATCGAACCCGCGCGCGATCGCCAAGGCGCGGACGCTCGATTGCGACATGGTGATCCTCGACCTGGAGGATGCGGTGAAGCCCGAGGACAAGGATGCCGCGCGTGAGGCTGCGGCGGCAGCGGCGACGGAGGGCTTTGGCGAGCGGATCGCTGCCATTCGGGTGAACGGCGTCGATGCGGCGGAGCACGGGGCCGATCTCGCCGCGGCCGCGCGCTCGGCGGCGGACCTGGTCGTCGTGCCCAAGGTGGAGGATGCCGCGAGCACCGCGCGGATCGCCGCGACGCTCGGAAAGCCGCTGCTGGCAATGATCGAAACGCCGGCCGGGGTGCTTGCCGCCGCGGCCATCGCTGCGCAGCCGTGCGTCGCCGGGCTGATCGCCGGGACCAATGACCTCAAGGCCAGCCTCGGCATCCCGTCGGCGGCGGGGCGGGGCGGGTTGTCGCTCGCGCTGCAGACCGTGGTGCTCGCGGCGCGGGCGGGGAATGGCTGGGCGCTCGACGGCGTGTTCAACGCGCTCGCCGATGGCGAGGGTCTTGCTGCCGAGTGCCGAGAGGGGCGGGCGTTGGGGTTCGACGGCAAGACGCTGATCCACCCGGGCCAGATCGCGATCGCTGCGGAAGCCTTTGGCGCGACCGCTGACGAGATCGCCGATGCGCGTGCGTTGCTCGCCGCCGCCCAGGGCGGTGCCGAACGGTTCCGCGATCGGATGATCGAGGCGATGCACGTGGCGCAAGCGCGGCTTCTTCTGCAACGTGCGGGCGAAACCGAATAAATTCTATTGCCTGCGTCCGCCGCGTCTGCGGTTCTTCTATGTCTATTGTATGGGGACTCTGCACGAGCTCGACAGGACGCTGCTCCAGGCGATCGGGGCGATCGAGGCGTTGCTCGCCTTGCCGTGCTGCGACGTGGCCGAGCTCTCCCGTATCCGCTACCAGACCGCCCGCGCCGTGGCCGCGCGCCGCCGGGCGATGGACCTGCTGTTCAACGGCGCAATGGCGGAAGGCGGTGCACGCGCCGAGGCGGTGCAGTCGCTCCGTGCCGGCAATTTCGAGATGCGGATGTTCTACACCGACCACACGATCGCCTGGCCCACCGCGCGCGCCGTGGCCGAGTGGCCGGCCTATGTCGCCGCCTCGCGCAAGCTCGCCGCGGTGATCCGGCGGCAGGTGGCGGTGGAACGCGCGCTGCTCTACCCGGAACAGCCTCGCGTCGACGCCTGACGCTGCCCCCTAGCGCATCCGCACCCTTGCGGTTACATGGGCCGCCAACATTCGACTCAAGGATTTGGCGCACCCCCATGGAAATCCCTCTCGGCCTCACGTTCGACGACGTCCTCCTCTATCCGGGCGAATCCGAAATCGTGCCGAGCATGGCGGATACGCGCACCCAGGTGACCAAGGGCCTCGCGCTCAACATCCCGATCCTCTCCTCGGCGATGGATACGGTTACCGAAACCGACATGGCGATCGTGATGGCGCAGCTCGGCGGCATCGGCGTGCTCCACCGCAACATGGAAATCGACGAGCAGGTCGAGGCGGTTCGCCTGGTCAAGCGTTTCGAAAGCGGCATGGTCGTCAACCCGATCACCATGGCGCCGACGGGCACGCTCGCCGAGGCGCAGGCACTGATGGCGCGGCATCGGATCAGCGGCATCCCGATCGTCGAGGCGGACGGCAAGCTGGTCGGCATCCTGACCAACCGCGACGTCCGCTTCGCCGAGAACCCCGCGCAGCGCGTCTCCGAGCTGATGACGCACCAGAACCTCGCCACGGTGGAGCTGGGCGTCGCGCAGGAAGAGGCGCGCCGGCTGCTCCACCAGCGCCGGATCGAGAAGCTGCTGGTGGTCGACGACGCCTATCGCTGCGTCGGGCTGATCACGGTCAAGGACATCGAGAAGGCCGTCACCTATCCGCACGCCACCAAGGACGCGACCGGCCGGCTGTGCGTCGCGGCGGCGACGACGGTGGGCGACAAGGGTTTCGCGCGCACCGAGGCGCTGGTCGATGCCGAGGTCGACCTGATCGTGATCGACACCGCGCACGGCCATAACAAGGACGTCAGCCGCGCCGTCGAGCGGGTGAAGAAGCTCTCCAACCGCGTCCAGGTGATCGCCGGCAACATCGCGACCGCCGAAGCCGCGCGCGCGCTGATCGATGCGGGCGCGGACGGCCTCAAGGTCGGCATCGGCCCGGGCTCGATCTGCACCACCCGCGTCGTCGCCGGCGTCGGCGTGCCGCAGCTCACCGCGGTGATGGACGCGGCGAACGAAGCCGCCAAGTCGGGCATCCCGGTGATCGCCGATGGCGGTATCCGCACTTCGGGCGACATCGCCAAGGCGCTGGCCGCAGGTGCCAGCGCCGCGATGATCGGCTCGCTGCTCGCGGGTACCGAGGAAGCACCGGGCGAGACCTTCCTCTACCAGGGCCGCGCCTACAAGTCGTATCGCGGCATGGGCTCGGTCGGCGCGATGGCCAAGGGCTCGGCCGATCGCTATTTCCAGCAGGACATCAAGGACCAGCTCAAGCTGGTGCCCGAGGGCATCGAGGGCCAGGTGCCGTACAAGGGCCCGGCGCGCGACGTGATCCACCAGCTGGTCGGCGGCGTGAAGGCGTCGATGGGCTATGTCGGCGCGGCGACGCTGCCGGAGTTCCAGAAGAAGGCGCGCTTCGTGCGCATCACCAATGCCGGCCTCAAGGAAAGCCACGTCCACGACGTGACGATCACCCGCGAGGCGCCCAACTACCCGACGCGCTGAGCGTTCTAGAGCGTTTTCACCTTTGGCGAAGACGCTCTAGGTTTTCGATTGCCGCATTTTCCGAGTCGTTGGCCGTAAACGGTCAACTTGAAAATGCTCTAGCCGGTCGCTGCGGGCCTTTGCCCGCTCGCGACCGGCCCCGGTACCTTGTCGGCATGGCGGACCTGGTTGCGGCCGCCGCGCTTCGCCGCGTAAAGCGCGCGGTCCGCTTCTCGATACAGCGCGGCGAAATCGACGCGGTGCCGCCCTTCGGCGACGCCGATGCTGATCGTCACGCGCCGGTCGCCGATCGCCGCGCGATGGTCGCAGGCGGCGATCGCCTCGCGTACCAGCTCGGCGAACGCGAGCGCGGGCCGGTCGGCGGCGATCGTCAACAGCGCGAACTCCTCCCCCCCGAGCCTGGCGACCACACAGCTCGGCCCCTCCCACCGTGCCAATCGCGCGGCGATCGTGCACAGCACGACGTCGCCCGCGTCATGGCCATGCTCGTCGTTGATCGCCTTGAAGCGGTCGATGTCGACCAGCAGCAGCGCGACCGACATCTGGTTGCGCGCCGCCGTGGCGATCAGCGCGTCGGCAGCTTCGAGGAAACCCCGGCGGTTGCGGATCGCCGTCAGCGGATCATGCTCGGCGAGCCGGCTGGCGCGTGCCTCGGCCGCGAGGGCGAGGTCACGTTCGGTGCGCATGCGGGCGAGCCTGCGGCTGGCCGCGAACGACAGCCACAGCGTCTGCCATGCGGAAGCGAACAGCACCAGGATCTGCGCGCCGCCGCCCCAGAACAGCGTTCCGAGATCGACCAGCTGCGTGAGGGCGAGCGCCGCCATCGGCACCGACCATGCCGCGAGCAGGTCGCGCGCCTCGACGCTGCCGCGGCGGGCGCCGACGATGAGGCACGCCAGCACTGCTCCCAGATTGCCCAGCACCGCCGCGGCGAGGGGCGAGGCGATGCTTTCGATCAGCGGTCCTCGCGCCAGCGTCGCGGGGATGCCGATCGCCGCGACGGCGATGCCGAGGGCGAGCGCGGTTGCGCGCAGCGGCCCGGGGATGCGGCCCTTCTCCAGCGCGCTGATCGCGCTCAGGGTTGCCAGCAGGATGGAGAGGGCGGACAGCGCGGTGCTGGTCTGCGCCGCCGTCGTCCCCGCCATGCCCGGCAAGAGCAGCAGGCCGAACTGCGACCAGATCGCGCCCCACAGGAAGACGGTGGCGGCCCAGGCGCCCTGCCAGCCGAGATAGGCGCGGCGCGTGCCGAGGGCGAGCGACAGATTATAGGCCGCCCCCGCCAGCAACAGCGTGAGCGCCGCGCCGACAAGCCCGCCGAGGACGGCGGTTTCGATGTCCGCCTCGCCCGCGCGCAGCAGGCGGAGCCGCAGCAGCGGGTAGCTCGCCAGCCGATCGACGCGCAGCGTGATCGACGTGAGGGCGGTCTTCTGGTCGCGCGGTGTGAAGGCGATCTGCGCACCGGGCCGCCAATGGTCTCCGAAGGCACCGGCGCGGACCTCCTGCCATTCGATGCTGCCATCGGCGTAGCGGAAGGCGACGGCGAGCCGATCGAACCGCGTCTGGTGGACGAGCAACGTCGGGGCCTCGCCGCGAATGCGGTAGCGCTGCGGGTCCAACTGCAGCCATAGTCGTGCCGATTGGTAGCCGGAGGGGGCCGCCCCGCAGCGGAAGCGGATCGCGGCTAGTGCCCCGCTGGGCCCCTCGAGGGGCGAGACGGCATGGCAAATGCGCGAATCGAGCGGGATCGGCACCGCGAACGCTGCCCAGGGCGCGAACATCCACCCGAGCAGCCATACTCGCCACCCGCGAAGCAAGACCCACGCTGCCACGCCACGCACCGAACGCTTCCCCAAGATCCCCACTTCGCACCCCATGCGAAACCACGGATGTACAAAGGATTGCCCTGTCTGGCTATCCGTGATGACGTGCGGGTGTTTTGCATTCCGCGGGCGTTCGGCCTAGCGCTGCCGCCATGACTCCTGCCGCACGTGTACAGATGGCGATCGACCTGCTCGATCAGGTGATCGCGGCCGCGCGCAACCGCGGTGCTGCCGCCGACGTGATCCTCGCGCGCTGGTTTGCCGAGCGGCGCTTCGCCGGCGCCAAGGACCGGCGCGCGGTGCGCGCGCTCGTCTATGACGCGATCCGGCGCTGCGGCGAGGTGCCGGTGTCGGGCCGTGCCGCGATGCTGGCACTCGCGCAGACTCAGCCGGCGCTGGCGGACCTGTTCGACGGTTCGCGCTACGGCCCCGCCGCCATCGCCGCGGGCGAGCCCGTGGCGGCGCAAGGCGTTGCCCCGGCGTGGCTGGAGGCCGCGTTTGAGGCTTCCGGGCTCGATGGTGACGAGTGCGCGGCACTGCTCGACCGCGCGCCGCTCGACCTTCGGGTCAACCGGCTCAAGGCGACGCCCGAGGCCGTGGCTGCGCTGTTCGACGGCGCCGAGCGGCTCGCCTTCGCCCCCGATGCGCTACGGCTGCCCGAGGAAACGCCCGTCGATCGCACCGAGGCCTATGTCGAGGGCGCGTTCGAGGTGCAGGATGCCGGCAGCCAGCTGGTCAGCGCGCTGGCGGGCGCGGCGCCGGGCACGACGGTGATCGACCTGTGCGCCGGCGGCGGCGGCAAGACGCTGGCGCTGGCTGCGGCGATGGCGAACCAGGGCAGGATCCTCGCCTGCGACGTCGATCGGCCGCGTCTGTCGAAGCTGATGCCGCGGGCCGAGCGCGCGGGTGTGACCATCGCCGAGACGTTGCTGCTCAACCCCGCTCGGGAAGCCGAAGCGCTGGCCGATTGGCGCGAACAGGCGGATCTCGTGGTGGTCGATGCTCCCTGCTCGGGCACCGGCACCTGGCGGCGCAATCCCGAGGCGCGCTGGCGGCTGACCCCGGCGCAGCTCGATCGCTATGTCGATACCCAGGCGCATCTGCTCGACGTCGCCGCGCGGCTGGTGCGACCGGGCGGTGCGCTGGTGCATATCGTCTGTTCGCTGCTCGACGCCGAGGGGGCGGGGCAGGTCGAGCGGTTCGTGGCGGCGCAGCCGGGCTGGGCGGCGGTGCGGCTCGATGCGCCGGCGGGGCGTCCCCGGGGCGAGGGGCTGCGGCTCACGCCGCTGCACGACACGACCGACGGGTTTTTTGTCGCGAAGCTGGTGCGGCAATGCTAGCCCGTGGCCATGGAGTTTCGGAGATGTTGATGCGGTTCACGACGATCTCGGTGGCGGCGGCGCTGCTGGTGCTGACGGTTTCGACCAGCCTGAGCGCGCAGCGGCCGGACAGCCAGCTCGAACCCCGTTCGGTCGAGCTGGTGCGCCAGGCGCGCAGTGCGCAGGCGGCGGGCAATCTCGGCGGTGCCAACGACCTGCTCGAAAGCGCGTTGGCGGTCGATCCGCGCAATCGCGAGGCGTTCGTGCTGCTCGCCGATATCGCCCGCACGCAGAACCTGCCCGGCAAGGCGATCCGCTTCTATGGCGAGGCGCTCAAGCTCGATCCCAACGACGTGATCGCGCTGCGCGGCCAGGGCGAGGCGATGGTCGCCAAGGGTGCGATGACCCGCGCCAAGGACAATCTCGCCAAGATCAAGACGATCTGCAAGACGGGCTGCGTCGACGCGACCACGCTCGCCGGGACGATCGCCAAGGGCCCGCCGCCGACGCCGACCCCGGTCGCGGCGAACGACAACACCACCAAGGACGCGGCCAAGCCCTGATCGGGCTCAGCTGGGGGCGATCGCCGCCTCCAGCGCCCGCGCGCGGCTTTCCTGGGCGGCGACGATTGCGCCCGCGCGGTCCATCGCCGCCTGGAGCGCCGGATAATCGGGCTGGCCGCCCTGGGCACGCTCGATCCGCAGCTGGTCCATGTCGGCGAGCGTCACCGCGGTGCGCGAGCGGATCCCGTCGAGCACGCTGAGCGCGGTCTGGGCATCGAGCCACGCGCTTGTGCCCGCGGCCTGGCCGCGGGCGCGCGCAACCTTCGCCTCGGCATCCTTCGCCGCCGTCTGAAACTCGCCATCGGCCGAATCGATCTTCGCCGTGAGCGCCGCAATCTGCCCATCCAGCGCCGCATCGGGCGTGGCCTGCGGAGTCGGCCGCTTGGGCTCGGTAAAGTTCAGCCCTTCGTTCGCGCGCGGTAGCAGCGAGGGATAGCGCGTGGCTGACTGGGCGCAGCCGGCGAGCAGCGCGGCGCCAGCGGCGAGAAGGGAGAGCGATCGCATGGGCTTGCCATATGCTTGTGGAAAACTTGGTGCAACGGGGTTGCGCTCTCCGAATTCCGCCGATAAACGCTCGCCTCCACCAGGCGCCCGTAGCTCAGCTGGATAGAGCATCAGACTACGAATCTGAGGGTCGGACGTTCGAATCGTTCCGGGCGCGCCATTACCCCCGCCAGAGCACCTGCTCGGCGGGGGTTTGTGTTTCCGGGGTCAGGCGCGCGCTTCGAGGCTGTCGAGGATCTTGCCGCCGGCCATGAACACGGCGATCGGGCACACCGCGAACAGCAGCTTGCCGCCCAGGCCCGGATACAGGCTCATATAATGGAAGCCGCGCTCGACCGCGCCGTTGGCGAGCCCGAAGATCACCAGAAAGGCTTCGAACTTCGACTTGATCACGAAGAGGCGGCCGATGCGGTACAGCATGGCCACCACTTAGCAAGCCGCGTGCCAATCGCAGGACAGCGGCGTTTCTCAGCGGGCGGTCATGGTAAACTGTCAAGTAACCCGACAAGGTCGAGCGCCTCGAACAGCGCCGCGCGCGCGGCTTCGATGCGGGCGATCAACGCCGGATCGGCGATCGCGTTCGGGTCGATCGCCTCGGGCCAGTGCGCCTCGATGACCGCAGCGATGCGATCGAGCTTGGCGGTATCGACCAGGAACCGCGGGTCGATCGTCGCCGGATCGGCGACGACACGCAGGCGGAGGCAGGCGGGGCCGCCGCCATTGGCCATGGATTCGCGCACGTCTGCCACCTCGACCCGGCGGATCGGTCCGTTCCCCGCGACATGGGCCTCGAGCCAGTTCCATACGGCGGGCGTATCGCGCGCCTCGCTCGGCACGACCAGCACGGTGTCGCCGCTCGGCACGGTGACCAGCTGGGCGTTGAACAGATAGGAGGCGATGGTGTCGGCGAGGCTCACCTGGTCGGCGGGCACTTCGACGATCTCGACCTCGGGCATCGCGGTGCGGAGCTGATCGTAAAAGCGGTCCTTGTCGGCAAAGGCCTGTTCGTGGGCGAACAGCACCCGGCCATTGGTCACCGCGACGACATCGTTGTGGAAAGCGCCGGCGGCGATCGCCTCTTCCGATTGCTGGACGAACAGGGTGCGCTCGGGATCGAGCAGGTGCCGCCGCGCGACCGCGGCGCTGGCATCGGGATGCTGGCGCGCGGGGAAGGGGCCGCCGGCGACGCCGTAGACGAAGACTTCCACGCCTGGCGCGCCGTGCGCAGGTGCGAGCCGCATATGGTTGGCCGCGCCCTCGTCGCCGAAGGGGGGCGGCACCGGTCCGTGGACCGCAAAGGCGGGATCGGCAAAGGCGAGGCGGAGCTGCGCCAGCGTCTCCGGCCATTCGTGGCTGCGATGGGGCATCGTCACGAGATTGGCCACGCTCAGGTGGCAGCGGCCGTCCGCGGTGTCGGGCGCGGGTGAGACCGTGGCCGCGTTGGCGGCCCACATCGGCGAGGCGGAAAGCGCCTGGGCCTGGCTGTGCGGCGGTGCTTGCTCGTAGCGGAGCCCGAGCTGGGCCAGCCAGTGATGGTCGGGCCGGGCATGGGGCAGCAGAATGCCCTGGTGCAGACCGAGCGCGAGATTGGCGCGCATCTTGGCGACGCCCTGCAAGGCGGCGGCGCGCGGGTGGGAGACGGCGCCGCGGTTACGCGTCGCGGCGAGGTTGCCGGGGCTGAGACCGGCATAATTGTGGCTGGGCCCGACGATCCCGTCGAAATTGATCTCGACGAGCATCAGCGCGCCACCCACAGCACACTGTCGCCGACCGACAGGCCCAGCGCCTCGGCCGAGACCGGGTCGAGCGTGATGCCGCCTTCGGACGGGGTGATTTGCGCCAGCGCGGACTGAAACTCCGACAAGGTGCCCGAGGCGACCAGCGCCGGCTCGCCGCCGCCAGCGATCGCCGCGATGGTCGCGCGCTGGGTTTCGCGGACCGTCTTCACCTGGTCGGTGCGGGCGGTCATGGTCGGGCCACCATCGAAGATGTCGATATAGCTTTCGAACGCAAATCCTTCATTTTCCAGCATCCGCATCGCCGCGCGACCCGAGGGATGCGGCAGGCCGATCACCGCCCGCGCGCTTTCCGATAGCATCGCGGTATAGACCGGATGCTTGGGCATCAGATCGGCGATGAACTGGTTGCCATGGGTGGCGTTGAACTCGTCCGCCTGCTGGAAATTCATCCCGAAGAAGCGCCCGGCGACCCCGTCCCAGAAGGGCGAGCCGCCGGCCTCGTCGATCACCCCGCGCAGTTCCGCGAGGATTCGGTCGGCGAAACGCGCGCGGTGCTGGGCGATGAACAGATAGCGGGCGCGGGCGAGGAGCAGCCCCAGGCCGCCGGCGCGTTCGCCCGGGTGAAGGAACAGCCCGCCGACTTCGCTGCAGCCTTCCAGGTCGTTGACAAGACTTAAGATCTCCGCACGGAAGGTCCGCTTAAGTTCCTGACTATGCTTGGTAACCGTGCCGATGCGATAGCTGTAGAAGGGCCATTTGTCGCCGACGCGGGTGAAGATCTGGCAGGTGCCGCGCACCTCGCCGGTTTCGACATTTTCGAGGATCAGCACGAACAGGTCGTCCGCGACCTCCGCATCCTCGCCGCGCGCAAAGGCGGCATGGCTGCGATCGAGCTTGGCGCGAAGGGCGGGCTTGTCCGGCGGCAAATTGGTAAAACCGCCGCCGGTTAGCTTCGCCATCTCATACAGATGCTGAAGATCCTCGTCGCGTGCGGCGCGGATGCGGAAGCTGCTCATGGCCGGCCCCGCTCGGCAAGGCGGAGCAGGGTGAGGACCGAGAGCGCGGCGCGCTCGGGCAGGCTTTCGGGGATCAGAAATTCCTCCATGGAATGGATGGCGCCGCCGCGGGCGCCCATGGTGTCGACCACCGGCACCCCGCACGCCGCGATGTTGTTGCCGTCGCAGACGCCGCCGGTCGCTTTCCAGGCGATCGGGATGCCGAGATCGGCGCCGGCGTCGCGGACGAGGTCGAACAGGCGGGCGGCGGCCGGGTCGATCGGCTTAGGCGGGCGGTTGAAGCTGCCGTGCAGTTCGATGCGGACCTCGTGCGCGGCCGACACCTGCGCGATCGCGGCATCGAGCGCGGCCTGCGCGCGGGCGGTCGCGGCGGCATCGCCGGGGCGGAAGTTCACCCGCAGGATGGCGAGGTCGGGCACGACATTGTTGGGGCCGCCGCCGTCGATCCGCGCCGGGTTCACCGACAGCCCGGGCGCCTTCGCATCGGCCAGCATCACCGCCAGCGCCGCCGCGGCGACGAGCGCGTTGCGGCCCTCTTCGGGGTTGCGGCCGGCATGGGCGCTGCGGCCATGGACGACGAGCGAGAAATTGCCCGTTCCGCCCCGCGCCCCGGCGAGGGTGCCGTCGGGCAGCGCGGGCTCATAGGTGAGCGCGGCCGTCTTGCCCAGCGCGGCGCGGGCGATCAGCGCGCGCGAGGAGAGCGACCCCGTCTCCTCGTCCGAGTTGATCAGCACCGTATAGCCGAAACGCTCGGCCAGCGGGCTCGCCTCGGCCGCGTCGAGTGCTGCGAGCATCAGCGACAGGCCGCCTTTCATGTCGGCGGCGCCGGGCGCGTTGAGGCGGCCATCGGCCAGCCACTGCGCCTGCTGGAAGGGATGATCGGCGGCGAACACCGTGTCCATATGGCCGGTGAGCAGGACCTGCACCGGCGCGTCGGGCCGTACCGTCAGCAGCAGGTGGCGGCCATGGGCCAGCGGCTCTACGGCACCGCCCGGCGCCACCGTCTCCACCGGCTCGGGCTCGACGAGTTCCAGCGCACCGGGCAGCACTGAAAAGGCGTCCGCCAGCGTCGCCGCCATGGCGGACAGCCCCGCCAGGTTGCGGGTGCCGCTGTTGATCGCCGCCCACTCCAAGGTCCTCTCCAGCATCGGCGCGGCTTGTGCGCGCTCGATCGCCGTCCGTTCGATCGCGGATAGCATGGTCATGGGGGCGTGGTAGCGCGGAACCGGGGGGATTGAACACCCCCGGCGACCTACCGATCAGAAATCGACGACGAGCGCGGCGCGGCTGGTGGTGTCCGTGGTCAGGCGGCCGAGCGGCGGCGAGCTTTCATATTGCACCGTATAGCTGAACTGCGCCGAAAGCGGCCCGATGAGCTTGGCGAGCAGCGCCGACTTGGTCGCGACGGTGCTGTTGTCCTTCTCGACATAGGCCGAGGCCTGCTGGGTGATCGACATGCCGCGCGACAGCCGCCACGAGAAGTCGAGCGAGCCGCGCGCCGCGATGTTGTTCTCGGTCGGCGCGCCGATGAAGCGGGTGTAACGATAGGCGGGGCCGAGCTCGACGTCGAGCTTGACCGCCGAACTCTTGATCGCGCTGTAGCCGGCACCGGCCGAGAGGGAGACACGGTCGCCGAAGCCCGAGAAGCGATCGCTTTCATATTGCGCGGCACCGTACATGTACGCCCGATCGTCAAACTTCCAGTTGGGCTCATAGGCGGCGAGGTAGCGTTCGCGCGTGGTGAGACCGAGGCTTTCCTGGTAATCGGCTTGGACGCGCACCTTGTGCCGCCATTCGATGCCTTCGCGCTTCACCTCGGCTGCGGCGGTGACGCCGATATTCTCCGAGTTGCCGGTCTGCACATAGCCGCCGAGCTCGACATGGCCCTTCACCAGCTGGAGGAAATGCGCCTCGCGCAGCGCCTGCTGCGCGACTTCGCGACGGCTCGAGCGCCATTCGCCGGCGATCTTGGCGACCAGCGGTGCGCTCGCCGGATCGGCGGTCTTGGCATATTTGACGATGACGGCAACGTCCGCCTCGTTGCCCGAGCTCATCGCCGCGTCGAGCATCGCCTTGATCGTCGGCGGGATCGGCGGATCCTCGGCGTTCGCGAGCAGCAGCGGAAAGGCAAGGAGTAGGGCACGCATCACGCAGTCGTCCTAGCCATGATTTCGCGGCGCAAAAAGGGCAGGCGGTCGCATCTGTATACCGCATGGCCTCAGCGGCGGCCGTGCGGACAGGTTGCGCCGGGGAGGCGGGGCGCAGAGAGTGCCGCGCATGGATAGGCAGGCGGTGGTGTTCGGGGCTTCGGGTGGGATCGGCGGCGCGATCGTGGCGCAGCTCGCCGCCGACCCCTCGATCGCGCGGATTTACGCGGGCAGCCGTCGCCCTGGCGCATCGGCGCACGCGAAGCTGGTGCCGTTCGGCTTCGACCTGACCGACGAGGCGAGCATCGCTGCCGCGGCCGCCGGGGTGGAGGGGGCGGTGGACCTGGTATTTGTGGCAACGGGGATGCTGCACCGCCCCGGCGGCCCTTCGCCGGAAAAGGCGCTGCGCGCGCTGGACGGCGCGGCGATGGCGGTACTGTTCGCGGTCAACAGCATCGGACCGGCGCTGATCGCCAAGCACTTCGCGCCGCTGCTGCCGCGCGATCGCCGCGGGGTGTTTGCGGCACTGTCGGCGCGGGTGGGGTCGATCGCCGACAACCGGCTCGGCGGCTGGCACAGCTATCGTGCGTCCAAGGCGGCGCTCAACATGCTGATGGTCAACCTCGCGATCGAGCTGCGGCGGACGCACCCGCAGGCGATCGTCGCGGCGCTCCACCCGGGTACCGTTGATACCGGTCTATCCGCCCCGTTCCAGCGTGGCGTGCCGCAGGAAAAGCTTTTTAATCCAGATCGAAGTGCCGGCTACCTCTTGGGCGTTCTGGGCAAGCTCGCTCCTGCGGATTCGGGCGGCCTGTTCGCCTGGGACGGTGCTCGCATCCCCTATTGAGCGAGGCGCGTCTCTACCAGCCCGCGCAACGCCACGCGTGCCTTGAACCGGGCGGCGAGCAGCGCCATGCCGCTGATCTTGCGCTGGACGAATAGCGTGTCCGCGGGCGGCACGTGCCATACCGCGCGGTCCTCGACCATCTGCATGCCTTCGCCGCGCACCGCCTGAAGGAAGCTACGGTCGCCGAAGTCGAAATCGTCGGCCCGATCGGTCTGTTCGAGGATCAGCGCGATCATCCGGTCGATGACGGCTGGGTGGCGCTCGAGCGCGGCAGGGCTGAAAAAACCGAGGTCCTGTGCGGCGTCGCGCACGGCAGCACGATCACTGTTCAGTCCAGCCTTGAGAAGGTTACGATAGCCGTTTGTAATACCGTCTGTAACGGGCATGGCAGCGCCGAAATCGAGCAGCACCAGCCGTTCGGTTTCGGGCTGGTAGCGATAGTTGGCGAAATTGGGATCGGTCTGGATGAAGGCGAAGGCGAACAGCTCCTGCAGTACCAGATCGATCAGCGCGGTGGTGACGCGGTTGCGCTCGTCCTGGTCCGCCGCCTCCAGCGTCTCGATCGGCTTGGCGGCGATATAGTCCATCGCCAGCACGTTGATGGTCGACAGTTCGGGCACAGGGCGCGGCACCAGATAGCGGTCGTCGCCAGCGAGATGGTCAGCATAGCGCGTCATCATCGCCGCTTCGCGGACATAATCGGCCTCGTCGTGCAGCTGGCGCTTGGCCTCGCCGAGCAGCGGCGCGATGTCGAGGCCCTTGGGCAGCAGGCCGGACAGGCGGAGCAGGGTCGCGACATTGTCGACATCGGCGTCGATGCTCTCGCGCACGCCGGGGTACTGCACCTTGATCGCGAGCATGCGCCCGTCGGGCAGGCGGGCGCGGTGGACCTGGCCGATCGACGCGGCGGCCATCGGGTGCGCCTCGAACAGCGCGAAACGGCGGCGCCAATCGGCACCCCATTCCTTCGCCAGCACCTGCTGGAGCTGGGCGGGGGGCATGTGATGGGCGCGGTCGCGCAGGCGGGCGAGGATCTGGGTGAGCTCGTCGGGCAGCACGTCGCCGGCGTCGAGCGAGATCATCTGCCCGAGCTTCATCGCCGCGCCGCGCAGCTGCGCCAGCTGCTCGGTCGCGCGCGCGACGTTGCCGGGGGTGAGGACGAGGTCGCGCAGTTGCGGGCGCTCGCCGGCGACGAGGCGCTTCGCGCCCTCGGCGAGGACGTTGCCGGCAACCCCGCCGGCGAGCCGCCCCATCACCCCGAAGCGGGCGAGCCGCCCCCTGGGCACGGCCCGCGAGCGGCCGTCATATCCCGTATCATCCGCCATGCCGTTCCCTTTCGCGCATCCAGCGCTGGAGTTTGGGTCGAACGCGCAGGAAGGCGCGATAGAGCCGTTCGAGTGCCCATGTCGCCCCGGGCAGCAGTGCAAGCAATCCCAGCGGGCGCAAGAGCGGGATTGCCCGCCACATCGCCGCGAATGCAGCCGCGCCGCTGTAGAAACGGCCTTGCGCGTCGCTCACATGGAAGCGCGCGAGCAAATCGCCGCGGTCGAGCGGGCAACTGCTGGTGTCGTCGCGCACATCCACGAAGCGCAGGTGCCCGCGCCGGTCCAGTCGCCGCATCAGCGCGATCTCGCGGGTGCACAAGGGGCAGCCGCCGTCATACCAGACGGTGAGGAGCTCAGCCATTCCAGTGGCTCCCGGCGGGGACCAGCGCGTCAAGGAAGCGGGCGGCGTCATCGGCGATCTCCGCCTTGCGCTCCTCGCTCATCCGATCAAGGTTGCGCACGATCGGGCCCATCCGCTGGTTGCGCGCGAAGCGGTCGCGGTGGCGGGCGATGAAGTCCCAGTAGAGATAGTTGAACGGGCAGGCATCCGGCCCGGCCTTCAGCTTCACCTGGTAGCGGCAGCCGGCGCAATAATCGGACATGCGGTCGATATAGGCGCCGCTGGCCGCATAGGGCTTGGAGCCCATGATCCCGCCGTCCGCAAACAGCGCCATGCCGATGGTATTGGGCATTTCCACCCACTCATAGGCATCGGCATAGACCGCCATGTACCAGACATGGACCAGATAGGGGTCGATGCCCGCGAGCAGCGCGAAATTGCCGGTGACCATCAGCCGCTGGATATGGTGGGCATAGGCATAAGCGCGGGTCTGCTCGACTGTGTCGCGGATGCAGGCCATGTCGGTTGCGGCGGTCCAGTAGAAATCGGGGAGCGGGCGACGCGCTTCCAGCGCGTTGGCCTCGGCATAAAGCGGCATGTGCACCCAGTAGATGCCGCGCACATATTCGCGCCAGCCGAGGATCTGCCGGATGAATCCCTCGGCCGAGTTGATCGGCACGCGGCCGGCGCGCCACTCCGCCTCGGCGCGGCGGCAGAGGTCGAGCGGATCGAGCAGGCCGATGTTCATGTAGAGCGCGAGGTGCGCGTGGAACAGCACCGCCTCGCCGCGCCGCATTGCGTCCTGATAGTCGCCGAAGCGCGGCAGCGCGTACTTGAGGAAATGATCGCGTGCCTTCTCGGCGTCGGCGCGGGTGACGGCGAGCGCGAAGGGCTGCAGGTCGCCGAAATTGTCGGGAAAACGATGCTCGACCAGCGCCAGCACCGCGCGGGTGATCGCATCCGGCGCGAACGCCGGGAGCGCCGGCGGCTCGGTGCCGGGGGGCGGCGTCCCGCGATTGTCGTGGTCGTAATTCCATTCGCCGCCGGCGGGCTTGTCGCCGTCCATCAGCAGCCGGGTGCGGCGGCGCATGTCGCGGTAGAAATACTCCATCCGCAATTGGCGGCGGCCTTGGGCCCAGGCACGGAAGCCGCCGGGATCGATCAGGAAGCGGGTGTCGGGGAGGAAGGTTAGGCCGGGCACGGCGGCCAGCGCCTGGCGGAGGCGCCATTCGCCCGGTTCGGTGCAGAGTATTTCCTCGACGTCGCGTTCCTCGCGGGCACGCTCGATCTCGCCGACCAGGCTGCCGCGGTTCTTGGGGTCCTCGAGGTGGGTGTAGCGAACCTGCCAGCCCTTGCCCCGCAGTTCCTCGGCGAAGTGGCGCATCGCCGAGAAGACGAAGGCGAGCTTCTTCTTGTGATGCGGAACGTACCGAGCCTCCTCGGCGACTTCTGCCATCAGCACCATGTCCTCGGCCGGATCTCCCTCGGCGAGCGAGGACAGGCCAGCGCTGAGCTGGTCGCCGAGGAGGAGGATCAGGCGGGCCATGCACGGTCATGTGGGGCAGGGGCGGGCTGGGCACGCGATGTCTTTTCGGACAGGTTGAGCGCTGGCGGCGCCCGGGCGATCCCGACATCATGGAAAATCCCGCCTCGCTCGCTCCTGCCGCGCGTTTGCTCGGCTATGCCGGACTGCTGCCGCTGATCGGCTGCGCGGCCGGTCTCGGGTTGGTGCCGATGCACCGCGCGCCGCTGCTCGACGCCGGGTTCGGCTATGCCGCGCTGATCTTCAGCTTTCTCGGCGGGCTCTGGTGGGGGCAGGGCATCGCGCGCGGGAAGGCGTCCCCCGCGCTGTTCACCATCGCGGTGCTGCCGTCGCTGGTCGCCTGGGGGCTGATGCTGCTCCGGCTGCTCGGCTGGACCACGCAGGAAGCGCTGCTCGTGCTCGGAGCAGCGATCCTGCTCTCGCCGGTCGTGGACCTTGCGCTCGCTCGCAAACAGGCCACCGTGTACGGTTGGATCGCACTGCGCCTCCAGCTTTCCACGGGGCTTGGTGCTCTGACGCTGGCGCTCGCCATCCTCTGATCAGGCGGCGGCTGCCGCGCTGCCGATCATCGTCCCCAGGCGGTGGCCGGAGAGCCAGGCCAGCTCGACGCGCGGGCCCTGCAGCCAGTCGCCACAGGCGCCGAGCCGGAGCGACCCGTTCCACAGCGCGCCCTTGTCGATACCCGGCGTCATCGCGAAGCGCCAGCGATGCGCGGCGAGGTAGCGAACCGCCGGCACCGCACCGTCAGCATGCGCGAGCAGGGCGCCGAGCAGCGCCTGCGCCACGGCATCTGCGCTGTCCTCGAGATGCTGGGTCGACCAGGAGCCATGACCCTGCACCACCCAGGTCTCCCCATCGTGGCGCCCTGGCTTGGCACCGTCGCGCGCTGCCCAGCCGATGATCCCCCGCTGGCGGATGCTGTCGGCCGCGATCGGCACGCGATCCTCGAACGCGATCATCGCGGTCCAGCAGGGCTGCGAGCGTGCCGCCATCGCATCAGCCGCCATCATCAGGTCGTGGGTGCCAAGGATCGCCGCGGCCTGCTCGGCCGGCAGCGCGATGATCGCCGCGTCGAACGGCCCATGCTGCTGCGCCTGCAGCCGGACGTGCCAGCCCTGCGCGTTGCGCGTCAGGCCGACGATATGATGCCCGAAATGCACCTGATGTGCCGACGCCATGTGGCGCACCGGCGCATTCATCGTCGGAGTGCCGACCCAGGCGTCCGGCCCGGCCTCATCCCAGGGGCTGGCCAGGCCCTGCGCCTGCCAGTCCTGCACGAGGCGCCGGAACCGCTCGTCGCGGACGGTGAAATACTGCGCGCCGTGGTCGAAGTGGAGCGTCTCGCCGTCGACCTCGACCCGCCGGGTCGACATTCGCCCGCCGGGCCCGCGGCCCTTGTCGAACAAGGTCACCCGGTGCCCGGCGGCGAGCAGCTGATCGGCACAGGCCAGGCCGGCGATGCCGGCACCGAGGATCACGACGTCCATCTGCGCGGTCCCGCTCAATAGCCCATCAGCGACATCAGCTCGGCGCGGCTGCTGCGATCCTCGAGGAAGCAGCCCAGCATGCGGCTGGTCACCATGCCGACGCCGTGGGTCTTCACCCCGCGCCCGGTCATGCAGCCATGCTGCGCCTCGATCACCACCGCGACCCCGGCCGGCTTGAGGTGCGTCCAGATCGCCTGCGCGATCTCGGCGGTCAGCCGCTCCTGGATCTGCAGGCGGCGGGCATAGCCGTGGAGCACGCGGGCGAGCTTGGAGATGCCGACCACCCGGTCCTTCGGCAGATAGGCGATCGAGGCCTTGCCGGTGATCGGCGCGAGATGGTGCTCGCAATGCGACTGGAAGGGGATGTCCTTCAGCAGCACGATCTCGTCATAGCCCGCCACTTCCTCGAAGGTGCGGGCGAGGTGCATGCCGGGATCCTCGTCATAGCCGGCGCAATATTCGCGCCAGGCCCTGGCGTGGCGCAGCGGCGTGTCGCGGAGGCCCTCGCGCTCCGGATCCTCGCCGACCCAGCGCAGCAGCGTCCGCACCGCTTCCTGCACGTCGTGGGGGACCATTTCGGCGCCTGTTTCGTTGTCGGCCCGTTCTATATCGTTGCAGAAGAAGTTCATCGGGCCTACCTTTCGTTTCACCGGCAGCATTTGCGTGGCGCGCCGGCATCGAGTGTCCTCCACATGAGGAACCCGGGGGAAACCGGGAACATGGACAAAAGGGTATGCAGATTTGCGGCCCCAAAAGGATGCGGAAAGCCGACCAATGCCACTGACCGACATGATCGCCGGAAGCGCCGTCGCCGCGGTGCTTAGCAACCCCAGGCTCCCCGACAATCCCATCATCGATTGTAACGACGCCTTTGTCAGCCTGACGGGGTATCGCCGGGATGAAATCATCGGCCGCAACTGCCGGTTCCTCGCCGGTGACAAGACCGAGCCGTGGCTCAGCGAGGCGCTGAGTGCCGGCGTGCGTGAGAAGCGGCCGGTGATGGTGGAGATTCTCAACTACAAGAAGGACGGTACGCCGTTCCGCAACGCGCTGCTGGTCGCGCCCATCTTCGGCGAGGATGGCGAGCTCGAATATTTCCTCGGCTCGCAGATGGAGGTGGAGGGGCCGAAGGACGGTACCGCGCACCGCGCCACCATCGCGCGCGACAAGATCGACGGTCTGTCCCCGCGCCAGCGCTCGGTGCTGATCGCGATGGCGGCGGGCAAGCTCAACAAGCAGATCGCCTATGACCTCGGCCTGACCGAGCGGACGATCAAGATGCACCGTGCGGCGATGTTCCGCGCGCTGGGCGTGCGCACCGCGGCGGATGCCGTCCGGATGGCGATCGAAGCGGGCTATTGAGCCACAAAAAAGGGGCGCCCCCGAAAGGACGCCCCTGATGGGTTCGGCCGGTACGGCTTACTGTGCGTTGGCGACCGGTGGTTCGACGCCGTTGTCCGGCGCGGCGTTGCCGATCATCGCCTCGGCCTCGGCATTGGCGCGATCCTCGGCGTCGTTCTGGTAGATCATCGCATTGGCCTCGGGCGCGACGTTCGCGCCGTCGGACAAATTGCCTTCGCCGCCGCCGCATGCCGCAAGCGGCGTCAGCAGGGCTGCCGCGGCCATCAGGCGAAGCTTGGTCATCCGGTTGCTCCTACGTCCAAATCCGTTGCGCAGCCGAAAGGGGCCGCGCGTCGAGCCCGCTGCATGGGGCACGGCGAGCAACGCGTCAAACCCAAATATGTCGCATCGCCGTGACTTTGCCATGTTTCCGCCCGAATTCGGGACCGGCCGTCACTCGCCCTTTTCGGGGGGGAGGGCGGCGATGTCCTCCGGCGCGTTGGCCGCGATTGCCAGCATCGACGCCCAGGCGGCGACATTCTGGCGGAGCTGCGCCGGATCGATCTTGTCGAGCGTGTCGTCGGGCGTGTGGTGCAGGTCGAAATAGCGCAGCCCGTCCTGGTTGAGCCCGATCGTGCCGACGCCGAGCGCGAGGATCGGCTCGACATCGGTGCCGCCATGCGCCTTGCTCCGGCCGCGCTCGATGCCGAGCGGGTAGAGCGCGGTTTCCAGCCGGTCGCCAATTGCCTTGGCGCCTTCGGGAAGGTTGGTCTCGAACTTCCAGACGCGGTCGGCGCCGAAATCGGATTCCATCGCGAGCACGTGGCGCTCCTTGGCGTGCGCCTTGGCATAGGCCGCGCCGCCGAAGCCGCCGACTTCCTCGGCACCGAACCAGACGACGCGGATCGTGCGACGCGGCTGGCCGAGCTTCGCGGCGTGAAGCGCAGCCGCAGTGGTGATCCCCACGCCCGAGGCGTCGTCGATCGCGCCGGTGCCGAGGTCCCAGCTGTCGAGATGGCCGCCGACGACGATGATGCCGGCGCTGGGGTCGCTGCCCGGGATGTCGGCGATCACGTTGCCGGACTCGGCCTCGCCCTTGAACTGCGGGGTCACGCTCAGCCGCAGCTGCACCGGCCCGCGCTTGACGAGGCGCACCAACTGCTCGGCATCGGGCACGGAGAGCGCGGCGGCGGCGATCGGCGACACGCCCTTGGCCCAGGTGGTGACGCCGGTGTGCGGGTTGCGGTGATGGTCGGTGCCGATCGAGCGGATCAGCACCGCGGCGGCCCCCTTGGTCGCGGCGATGCTCGGCCCGGCGCGGCGGACGGCGCCGTAATAGCCATATTGCGAGCCGTCCTGGGTCGGCACCATCGCATGGTCGATGAAGGCGATCTTGCCCTTGAGGCTGCCGGCAGGCGCGGCTTGGAGATCGGCGAGCGAGGCGAAATAGGCGACCTCTGCCTCCAGCGGCTGCGCGCCGGTCGAGCCCGAATAGCCGAGCGCGGCGATCGTCAGCTTCTGCGCCGACGGCCCAAGCACTTCGGCGGTTTCCACGCCGCGGATCCAGACCGGCATGCGGTAGGTCTCGATATGGACGTTCTGGAAGCCCAGCGCAGTCAGCTTCTTGACGCCCCAGGCGCGGGCGCGCGCCTCGGCTTCGGTCGCGGCGAGGCGCTGGCCGATCTCGGTGGTGAGGCCCTCGGTCACGTCCCAGGCCACAGTGTCCTGCAGCGCGGCGTCGCGGACCTTGGCCACCTGGTCGGCGGTCTGCGCGAGCGCGGGGAGGGGAAGGGCGAGCGCGGCAGTGGCCGCAAGCAGGAGGCGCTTGGTCATGCTGCGGATGCTAACCAGCGGCGGAACGATTGCAATGGGGGATGAGCGGTTTGGAAAGCATGTTTAACTCCCTCCTCCTCGGAGGATGAGGGGGTGGGGTGGAGGGATTCCAGAACGCTGGTCGGTCTCTGAGAGACATGGTCTCTCCGCCAACCCCCGCGTTGCCAACCCGCGCCCGCATCGCTACATGCCACGCGTCTTTCCAGCATCCAGAATTCTCGCAACGGAGATCCGCCACCGTGGCTGCGCAGTACGCCTTCGTCATGAAGGACATGACCAAAACCTTCCCCGGCGCCCCCAAGCCGGTGCTCAACAACATCAACCTGCAGTTCTACCAGGGCGCCAAGATCGGTATCGTCGGCCCCAACGGCGCCGGCAAGTCGACGCTCATGAAGATCATGGCGGGCATCGACAAGGATTTCGCCGGCGAGGCATGGCCGGGCGAGAACATCACCGTCGGCTATCTGCCGCAGGAGCCGCAGCTCGATCCGACCAAGAACGTGCTCGAGAACGTCAAGGACGGCGCGCGCGAAGTGGCGGACATGGTCGATCGCTTCAACGCCATCTCGGCCGAGATGGGCGATCCCAAGGACGACACCGATTTCGACGCGCTGATGGAGGAGATGGGCGATCTCCAGGCCAAGATCGACGCGGTCGACGGCTGGACGCTCGACAACCAGCTCGAAGTCGCGATGGAAGCGCTGCGCTGCCCGCCGTCGGACTGGCCGGTCGAGAACCTGTCGGGCGGTGAAAAGCGCCGCATCGCGCTGACCCGGCTGCTGATCCAGAAGCCGTCGATCCTGCTGCTCGACGAACCGACCAACCACCTCGACGCCGAAAGCGTCAACTGGCTGGAAAACCACCTCAAGGAATATGCCGGCGCGGTGCTGATGATCACCCACGACCGCTATTTCCTCGACAACGTCGTCGACTGGATCCTCGAGATCGATCGCGGCAAGTATTTCCCGTACGAAGGCAATTACTCGACCTATCTCGAGAAGAAGGCCAAGCGCCTCGAGCAGGAAGACCGCGAGGCCACCGGCCGCCAGAAGGCGATCAAGGACGAGCTCGAATGGATCCGGCAGGGCGCCAAGGCCCGCCAGACCAAGTCGAAGGCGCGTATCGCCAAGTTCGAGCAGCTGGTCGCCAGCCAGGAAAACCGCACGCCGGGCAAGGCCCAGATCGTCATCCAGGTGCCCGAGCGCCTGGGCGGCAAGGTGATCGAGGCCAAGAACATCTCCAAGGCCTATGGCGACAAGCTGCTGTTCGAGAACCTCTCGTTCATGCTGCCGCCGGGCGGCATCGTCGGCGTGATCGGGCCGAACGGCGCGGGCAAGTCGACGCTGTTCAAGATCATCACCGGCCAGGAGACCCCGGACTCGGGCGACATCGAGATCGGTTCGACCGTCCGCCTCGGCTATGTCGACCAGAGCCGCGACCACCTCGACGACAGCAAGAACGTCTGGGAGGAAATCTCGGACGGGCTCGACTATATGAAGATCAACGGCCACGACCAGTCGACGCGCGCCTATGTCGGCGCGTTCAACTTCAAGGGCCAGGACCAGCAGAAGAACGTCGGCAAGCTGTCGGGCGGCGAGCGCAACCGCGTCAACATCGCCAAGATGCTGAAGCGCGGCGGCAACGTGCTGCTGCTCGACGAACCGACCAACGACCTGGACGTGGAAACGCTGGGTGCGCTGGAAGAGGCGATCGAGAATTTCGCGGGCTGCGCCGTGGTGATCAGCCACGATCGCTTCTTCCTCGACCGTCTCGCCACCCACATCCTTGCCTTCGAAGGCAACAGCCATGTCGAATGGTTCGAGGGCAATTTCGAAGCCTATGAGGAAGACAAGCGCCGTCGCCTGGGGGACGCCGCCGATCGTCCGACCGCGCTGGCCTACAAGAAGCTGACGCGCTGAGCCTGAACGCGCCGGGTCGAGCCGAGGGGCTTGATCCGGCGCTTGCTTTTCTACGGTGTATTGCTGCTATGGTACGGCTCTCGACCAGAGGGGAGCCATAGGATGCTTGCACTGATGCTGATCGCTGCCACGCCGTTGCCGGACATGGCGGTGCCCGACGGCTCCCGTCTCCGCGAAGGCAGCGCCTGCTATGCGCTGACCCGCGAGGGCAAGCCGATCGGCCAGACCTGGCAGCGCGTCCGCGCCGCGACCGAGGGGTCTACCCCCGTCTGGGACATCATCGTCCACCAGCGCGTCGGCGACGGCAGGTTCGACATGCGCGACCATTTCGTGCTGCGGCGTGGCGACCTCACGCCGCTTCGCATGGACAGCCGCCGAAACGGGGTCGAGCATGTCCGCGTCCGCTATGACGGCAGGACGATCCAAGTGACGCGGCCGGACAAGGCTGAGACGCAGTTATCCGCACCCGGCACGGTATGGGACGGCAATCTATGGGGCCTGACCTTCGCCGCGTTGCCGCTGGCTGAAGGAAAGACCTATCATCTGCCCTTCTTCCAGTACGACAAGGGGTTGGGGCACTTTACGCTCAAGGTGGCCGGCAGCGCGAAGGTGAATGGCCAGGATGCATGGCTTGTGGATGCCGATGCCGGCGACGGCCGCACCGTCCGCTACCAGATCGGCAAGGACCCGGCGGCGGAACTAGGCACCGAAAGCCCGATGTTCGGCCAGCATCTCGGCGGCGATTGCAGCGCGCTGGCCGAACCCTGACCCACTCGGATCAGGCGGTGAACCGCTTGGTGAAGCCCTTGTGCGGCTTGTCCTCGGGCACGGCGGCGCTTTCGACATGCTCGACCCGCGCCATGGGCGGGCCTTCGCGGCAGGCCTCGACGAAGAGGCCCAGCGCGGTGTCTTCCCCGGCGGCGAGCACCTCGACGCGCCCGTCGCGCAGATTGCGTACCCAACCGGTGAGCCCGCCGCGCTGCGCGGTGCGCACCACCCAGTCGCGATAGCCGACCCCCTGTACCCGTCCCGAAACCAGGATTCGCTGCTGCGCCATATGCTCCCTTTGTACACGCCCATGATGTCGGGCCGCGAGTATCTGTAGCAGTCTGGGACAGATGGGGGGCGGGGCAGGGGAACGGTCCGCCGCAAACCCGGCAGACCCCGGCGCGTCAGGGATAGGTGATTGCCATCACTTCATATTCGCGCTCGCCCGCGGGCAGGGTCACGCGGCGGAGGTCGCCGACCCGGGCACCGCGCAGCGCGCGGGCGAGCGGCGCGTTCCAGCCGACCAGTCCCTTGGCGGCATCGGCCTCGTCGTCGCCGACCAGGGTGAGCGTGCGGTGGTTGTCGTCCTCGTCGGCGATCGTCACGCAGGCGCCGAAGAACACCCCGCTGCGATCCTCCTGCCGGCTGGGATCGACCACTTTGGCCGCCTTCATCCGCCGGGCGAGGAAGCCCAGCCGCCGATCGATCTCGCGCAGGCGCTTGCGGCCATAGATGTAATCGCCGTTTTCGGAGCGATCGCCATTGCCCGCTGCCCAGGAAATCGTCTCGACCAGCTTGGGGCGCTCGGTCCCGAACAGCTGGTCGTACTCGGCCTTGAGCGCGCCATAGCCGGCGGGGGTGATATAGTTGGGGCGATCGTTCATGATCGGCCCGCGCTATCAGCCCGGCCGGCTCTTGCCCAGATACCAGCTGAGGTTCGCCGTGCCCTTGCTGCGCGCATAGGAGGGGTTCATCAGGTCGTAGACCACGGCATTTTCCAGCACGCGCTGGACGTAATTCTTGGTCTCGAAGATCGGGATCTGCTCGATCCAGCGGATCACGTCGCCGCCGGGGAGGCGCGGGTCGCCATAGGCTCGCAGCCATTTGTTCACGTTGCCCGGACCCGCGTTATAGGCTGCCACGGCGAGCGGGTAGCAGCCACCATAATAGGTCAGCATCCGCTGGAAATAGCTCGAGCCGAGCTGGATGTTATAGTCGGTGTCGGCGTTGAGCGCGCTCGCGTCATAGCCCATGCCGAGCTTGCCCGCCGTCTCGCGCGCGGTGCCGGGCATCAGCTGCATCAGCCCGCGTGCGCCGGCGCGGCTGACCGCGTCGCGGTTGAACTGGCTTTCCTGGCGCGCGATGGCGTGGATGATCGTCCAGTAATCGCGCTGCCCCTCGGGCACCTTCACCGACGGATAGCCGGCGGCGCTATAGTCGGACAGGCCGTTCTGCAACGCGCTGCGGCCGACCATCACGCCCAGATCCGGGCGGCCCAGCGTGCGGCTGAGATCGGCGGCGAGGAGATGGTCGTCCTCGGTCGTCGCATCCTCGGCGATCTTGCGGAGGAACAGGCTCTGGTCGCTGCGGTTGCCCATCTGGCCGAGCAGCTGCGCGGCGCGGACGAGTTCGCGGCGGTAGAAAGCCTCGCGCGCGCCCGGCGCCGGTGCCTTGCCGGTGAGGTCACGCGGCCCGCGCAAGGGCTGGCCGAGCCGCTCCACGGCGAGCTGACCGTAGAACAGGTCCGGGAAGCCGCTCGCACTTGCATAATAGGTGCGCGCGCTGGTCGCATTGCCGGCCGCTTCGGCGGCGCGCCCGGCCCAGTAGAGACCTTTGGACTGGGTGCCCGGCGTCTTCGACCCATGGCCGTAGCGGGCGAACATGCCCACGGCATCGTTCGGCCGCCCGAGATTGTAGAGGGCCACGGTGCCGGCGAGCCAGGTGAGGCTGGTATAATCGTCGCGCACGCCGAGCGAGAGATCGCTGACGTCGGTGCCCGAGGGAAAGGCGTCGTCCACCTGCGAGGCGATGCGATAGGCGAGGTCGTATTGCCCATCCGCCACCGCGCCGCGCGCCGCCGAGAGCAGCACCTCGTACCATTTCTCCGGGTCGCCGGGAAAACCCGCCATGCGCCGCGGCTGGGCGAGGTAGGAGCGCATCAGCTGGGTCTGGCCGGTCTGGCCCAGCCATCGGGCGCGATCGGCGATATAGCCATGGTCGGAACCGCCGCGCGCTTCCGCCAGGCTGGCCTTGGTCGCCGCGTCATAGGCATTGGTGCGATAGGCGATCCGCGCGTCGAACACCGGGCGCCGCTCGGGAGAGGTGAAGGGTAGCTGCCGCGTCGCGATGCTGGTTGCCCCCTGCCAGAGCAGCATGTCCTCGCGTGCGTCGTGATCGGCGGGGCGGAGCGCCGTGCCGAAGGACGCAAGCAGCTCGCTCTCGTCCGTGGTGCGCAGGATGCCCGCGCGCCAGGCGCGGCGTGCCTGGTCCTCCGCCTCGGCGCGGCGGCCGGTCGCGGCGAGCGCCTCGGCATAGCGCAGGCGTCCGGCGGGCGTGATCGGCGGGAAGCGGGTGAAGAATCGGACCACAAGGTCCGGCATGGTCGTGCCGCTGTCGAGGATCGTCTCGGCGGCCGCGCGCCTGCTCTTCTCGCCGGGCCAGCCGGGATGCGCGAGCAGGAAATTGGCATAGTCGGAAAAGGCGTAATTGTCCGACTGCTGCAGGCGCTTCCATTCGACCAGCGCCGTGCTGACCGGATCGAACTGGGCCTGGGCCTGCGGCACGAAGCCGCCCGCCAGGGCCGCCAGCATCGCAGGGTTCACCTGCGAGGAGGCCGCCAGTCCCGAAACACCGGCGAACAACAACGCGCCTTTGAGTACCGTACCGACCATCTGGACATGATAGGAGATCCGCCCGTATCTGCCACCCCGTTTCTACCGAAAAAAGAGGATGATTCCGCGCGATGTTTTCTGGATCGATCCCTGCGCTCGTGACGCCGTTCCATGACGGCGCGTTCGCGGAGGAGGATTTCCGCGCGCTCGTCGAATGGCAGATTGCCGAAGGCTCGTCGGCACTGGTGCCCTGCGGCACCACCGGCGAGGCCGCGACCATGCCCAAGGACGAGCATTTCCACATCGTGCGGGTCTGTGCCGATCAGGCGAAAGGCCGGGTGAAGATCCTTGCCGGCGCCGGCTCGAACGACACCAAGGTGGCGATCGACAACGTCCATGCCGCCAGGGATGCCGGCGCCGATGCCGCGCTGATGGTGCCGCCCTATTACAACCGCCCGAGCCAGGAAGGCATCTTCCGCCACTTCGCCGCGGTGGCCGAGGCGACCGACCTGCCGATCGTGCTGTACAACGTGCCCGGCCGGACGGTAACCGACATCCAGCCCGCCACCATGGCGCGGATCGTCCAGGCGTTTCCGGAGACGTTCGTCGGCGTGAAGGACGCGACCGGAAGCCTCAGTCGCGTGTCCGAGCAGCGCGCGGGCTGCGGCACCGGCTTCGTCCAGCTCTCGGGCAATGACGAGACGGCGCTGGCATTCAACGCGATGGGCGGCGTCGGCTGCGTGTCGGTGACGGCCAATGTCGCGCCCAAGCTGTGCGCCGAGTTCCAGGCCGCCTGGGCAACGGGCGACAACGCCAGGGCGCTGGCGCTCCACGACAAGCTCTATCCGCTCCACATCGCGATGTTCACCGATGCCTCGCCGGGGCCGGTCAAGTACGCGATGGGCCGGGTGCGCCCGGGCTTCCCCCAGGAACTCCGCCTGCCGATGACCGAAGCGGGCGAGGCGAGCCGCAAGGCGGTTGACGCCGCGCTCGAATTCGCCGGCCTGGTCTGAGGAACGGCCTGGAGCGCCAACAAACGTCTGGCGCTCCGGGCCGAGCATCCCTACATCCCGCGGTCTTATGGCCCGTCCGCGTCCCGCTACCTTCGACAAAGTGAAGACCGTCGCCGAGAACCGGCGCGCCCGCTTCGACTATTTCATCGAACAGACCTACGAAGCCGGCCTGGTGCTTACCGGGACCGAGGTGAAGTCGCTGCGCTTCGGCGAGGGCTCGATCGCCGAGGCCTATGCCGAGGTGAAGGACGAGGCGGTATGGCTGGTCAACGCCAACATCCCCGAGTTCAGCCACGGCAACCGCTTCAACCACGAGGCGAAGCGGCCGCGTAAATTGCTCCTTCACGAGCGCGAGATAAACAAGCTGCACGGCGCCGTCGCCCGCGAGGGCATGACGCTGGTCCCGCTGTCGGTCTATTTCAACGGCAAGGGACGCGCGAAGGTCGAACTGGCGCTGGCGAAGGGCAAGAAGACGCATGACAAGCGCGAGACCATCAAGGAACGCGACTGGAAGCGCGAGCAGTCGCGCATCCTCCGCGACCGTGGCTGACGTGGCGCGCTCCGGTCGCCTGCAGCGCCTGGCGGACAAGGCGATTCCGAGCCGGGAGTCGATCGAAACGCATCGCTGGCTGAAGCCGGTGGCCAGCCGCGTGATGCACTCGTCCCTGTGGCGTTTCACCCGTCGCTCGGTCCCGCGCGGGGTGGCGCTGGGCATGCTGACCGGCATTCTCGTGCCGATGGGGCAAATTCCGGCCTCTGCCTTTCTCGCGCTGCCGCTGCGCGCCAACATCCCGGCCGCTGCAGCGACGACCTTCTTCACCAATCCGCTGACCACGCCGCCCCTCTGGGTCGCCGCTTATTGGATCGGCAGCTGGATGCTCGGCCCCGGCGCTGCACGGCACGTGCTGGCGGGGGATGCGCCGGGCTGGCTGGACTGGCTGCTGCACCAGGCCGGGCCGGCGACGTTAACGGGGCTCGTCACGATCGCGGTGGCGCTATCCGTGCTCGGCTATTTCGGTAGCGGACTGTTGTGGCGCTGGTGGATCCTCCGCAAGCGGAAGCGCCGGCTGCACCTCCGTAGCCTGGGCGCCTGAGATCAGCGTATCGCCGCATCCGAACTGACGCGATCGGCGCTTGACGCTGGCGCCGGGACGGAACAACGGTGCATCATGGCCAGTCTGCCCGACGCCGAACTTCCCAAGCCGTCGCTGCTGCTGCCGATCGTGGCCGTGGTGGTGACCGGCGTCGCTGCGGCGGGTGTGATCCTTGCCGGCCTAAACGATCGTGCGATCGCGATGGGCTTTCTTGCCGCCGCGCTGCTGGCGGCCGGGGTGATGCTGGCGATGGGCCGACTGTTCCGCTCGCCGACCACCAGCATCGAACGCTATACCGACTGGGCGATCGCCCATGCGCTCGCCTCGGCCAGCGACGACGCGCTGGCGGTGACCGATCGCAGCGGCCGGATGGTCTGCGCCAATCCGCGCTACGAGGCGCTGTTCGGCGGCTGGCCGACTCCCCCCAATTTGCCGATCGGCGACGAGAGCGAGCGCGCGCTCGGCGCATGCGCCCGCGCCGCGTGGCGCGACGGCGAGAGCCGTTGCAGCGACATCCAGGTGTTCGGCGCGCAGGTGGCGGTGCGGGTCGTTCGCGTGGGCGACGAATCGCTGGTGTGGCGCTTCATCGGCATCCATGCCCTTGACCTGGCCGTGCAGGTGCAGGGCCTTCTTGCGGGGCCGACCGGCGATCGACTGGGCGGGGCAGGGGTGATGGTCGTGCTGGTCGCCCCGGATGGCCGTGTCCGCTCGGCCAACCGTGTGTTCCGCCACCGCGCGCTCGGCAGCGCCGATTCCCTTGCCGATGGCCGCGACTTTGCCGGTCTGCTGATCACGGACTCGATCGGTCAGGTGCGGTTCCAGCGCGAAGGCATGGAAGGCACGCCGCTCCGCGTGCTCCAGATCCCGTTCTTGGAAGGGGATGAGGCGCCGCTGCTGGTCGCGCTGCTCGACGAGGAGCCGACCGCGCTCGCGAGCCCCGCGCTCGCGGGCAGCGCTTCGGCGCACGTCCATTCGCTGATCTCGCTGTTACCCACCGGCCTCGCGCTGATCGACCGCGACGGTCGCTTCCTGACGATGAACGACGCGTTCGTCCGCACTGCGCGCGTGAATCCCGCAGCACCACCGCTCTATCCGGGCGACCTGGTGGTGCGCGAGGACAAGGCGACATTGGCCGACGCGGTCCGCCGCTTCGCCGGCGGCGCGCCCCAATCGCTCGAGATCACGGTCCGGCTGAAGGATGCCTCGGAAGAGCCGGTGGCGATCACCATCGCCGGCGCGCGCGGACTTGGCGATGCCGCGGTGCTGCTGAGCCTCAGGGACTCGGGCGAGGAGGGCAAGCTCAAGCGCCAAATCGCCCAGGCGACCAAGATGCAGGCGGTGGGCCAACTCGCCGGCGGCGTCGCGCACGATTTCAACAATATCCTTACCGCGATCATCGGCCATTGCGACCTGATGCTGATGCGCCATTCGCCCGGCGACAGCGATTATGACGACATCCAGCAGATCCGCGCCAACTCGAACCGCGCCGCGAGCCTGACCCGCCAGCTGCTCGCCTTCTCGCGCCAGCAGACGCTGCGTCCGCAGGTGCTGCAGCTGCCCGACATCATCTCCGAGGTCTCCAACCTTCTCAAGCGGCTGCTCGGCGAGACGGTGTCGCTCGACGTCAAGCATGGCCGCAACCTGGGGCCGGTCCGCGCTGATCCGGGGCAGCTCGAGCAGGTGGTGGTCAACCTCGCGGTCAACGCCCGCGATTCGATGCTCAGCAAGAACCCGAGCGGCGGCGGTTCGCTGACGATCGAGACGCTGGCGGTCTCCTCCGCCGACGTCCGGCGGATGGACGATGATGTCCTGCCGATCGGCGACTATACCGCGCTGCGCATCTCGGACACCGGCACCGGCATACCGCCCGAGATCCTGCCCAAGATCTGGGAGCCCTTCTTCACCACCAAGGAAGTGGGCAAGGGCACCGGGCTGGGCCTGTCGACCGTCTACGGCATCATCAAGCAATCTGGCGGCTATATCTTCGCCGAGAACAATCCCGGCGGCGGCGCGGCGTTCACCATCTACCTGCCGGTCCATACCGCGCCCGAGGCAGCGGTGGCCAAGCTGCCGGTGGTCAAGGAAAAGCCCGCCGATCTCTGGGGCACCGGCACCATCCTGGTCGTCGAGGACGAGGACATGGTCCGCGCGATCGCCGAGCGCGCGCTGACCCGCCAGGGCTATTCGGTGGTTACCGCCGAAAATGGCGAGGTCGCGCTTGAAACGATCGAGACCATGGAGAAGCCGGACCTGCTGGTTTCCGACGTGGTGATGCCGGTGATGGACGGGCCGAGCATGGCGCGCAAGGTGCGCGAGCGCTGGCCCGATTTGCCGATCCTGTTCATGTCCGGCTATGCCGAGGAACAATTGCGCCGTTCGATCGATCTCGACAATGTCGCCTTTCTCCCGAAACCCTTTTCGGTGCAACAACTTGCAGAAGCGGTTCAGGAGATCTTAGTGGTCAAATAAGTGCTTGGCACGAAACAATTTTTCCTGCAAAGGGGGTAGCATGCAGGGTCCGCGTAACATTCTCATCGTCGAAGACGAGCCGTTGATCGCCATGATGCTCGAGGATTTCCTCGATGCGCTGGACCGCGTGCCGGCGGGTACCGCCGACAACGTCGCCGAGGCGCTCGACCGGATCGGGGCGGGCGGCATCGATGCGGCGATCCTCGACGTCAACCTGCGCGGGGGCGAGCAGAGCTGGCCGATCGCCGACAAGCTCGCTGAGCTCGGCATCCCCTTCGTGCTCGCGACCGGCGGCGCCGACGACAGCATCGCCCAATCGCACCGCGATCGGCCGGTGCTCTCCAAGCCGTTCACGCTGGACCGCGTCGACAAGGTGCTCAGCAACCTGAGCTGAGCCGACGCCCAAGGGTTGTGCGCAGGGCAGCGGCGACGCTAAAGCCCCTGCACCATGACCGAACTCCCCAAGACCTTCGACCCCGCCGACATCGAATCCCGCTGGTACGCCCATTGGGAAGACGAAGGCCTGTTCCGCCCCGAGCGCCCCGGCGCCGAGCCCTGGACGATCGTCAATCCGCCGCCCAACGTGACGGGCAGCCTGCACATCGGCCACGCGCTCGACAACACGCTGCAGGACATTCTCGTCCGCCACGCGCGGCTGAAGGGCAAGGACGCGCGCTGGGTCGTCGGCACCGACCATGCCGGCATCGCCACGCAGATGGTGGTCGAGCGCCAGCTCAACGCGGCGGGGCAAAAGCGCACCGACTTCACCCGCGAGGCGTTCGTCGACAAGGTGTGGGAGTGGAAGGCGGAGAGCGGCGGCCAGATCACCCGCCAGCTGCGCCGGCTCGGCTGCTCGATGGACTGGGCGAATGAGCGCTTCACCATGGACGAGGGCTTCTCCAAGGCCGTCCTCAAGGTGTTCGTCGAACTGCACCGCCAGGGCCTGCTCTATCGCGACAAGCGCCTGGTGAACTGGGATCCGGGCCTCGGCACCGCAATCTCGGACCTCGAGGTCGAGACCAAGGAAGTCCGCGGCAATTTCTGGCACCTGCGCTATCCGCTGGCGGACGGCTCGGGCTTCATCCAGGTCGCGACGACGCGGCCGGAGACCATGCTGGCCGATATGGCGGTGGCCGTGCATCCCGAGGACGCGCGCTACAAGGCGCTGATTGGCAAGCAGGTGAAGCTGCCGATCACCGGCCGCCTGATCCCGATCGTCGGCGACGAGCATGCCGATCCGGAACTCGGTTCGGGCGCGGTGAAGATCACGCCGGGCCATGATTTCAACGATTTCGAAGTGGGTGTTCGCGCTGGCATCAAGGCCGGCGAGATGCTCAACATGCTCGATGCCAAGGCTGCGATCTGCCAGACGCAGGACGGGCTCGTGCCGGCCGAGCTGATCGGGCTCGACCGCTTCGAGGCCCGCAAGGCGATCGTCCAGCGGCTGAGGGACGAGGGCTTCCTCGTGCCCTTTGTCGACAAGGAAGGCGCCGAGCACGACGCCGAACCGCGCACGATCCAGACGCCCTATGGCGACCGTTCGGGCCAGGTGATCGAGCCGTGGTTGACCGACCAATGGTATGTCGACGCCGCGACGCTCGCCAAGCCGGCGATCGAGGCGGTCCGCTCGGGCGCGACGAAGATCGTGCCGAAGAGCTGGGAAAAGACCTATTTCAACTGGATGGAGAACATCCAGCCCTGGTGCGTAAGCCGCCAGCTCTGGTGGGGGCATCGCATCCCGGCCTGGTTCGATGCCGACGGCCAGGCCTATGTCGCCGAGACCGAGGAAGAGGCGCAGGCGCAGGCCGGCGAGGGCGTTGCGCTTACTCGTGATCCCGATGTGCTCGACACCTGGTTTTCCTCGGCGCTGTGGCCGTTCGCGACGCTCGGCTGGCCCGAGAATAGCGATCCGACGCTCGGCGGGCGCTACTCGAACGACGTGCTGATCTCCGGCTTCGACATCCTGTTCTTCTGGGATGCGCGGATGATGATGCAGGGCTTGCACTTCATGAAAGAGGTGCCCTTCAAGACCCTGTATCTGCACGGTCTTGTCCGCGCGGCGGACGGCCAGAAGATGTCCAAGTCCAAGGGCAACACGGTCGATCCGCTGGGTATGATCGACAAGTACGGCGCTGACGCGCTGCGCTTCTTCATGGCGGCGATGGAAAGCCAGGGCCGCGACATCAAGATGGATGAGAAGCGGCTCGAGGGCTATCGCAACTTCGCGACCAAGCTGTGGAACGCCGCGCGCTTCTGCCAGGCGAACGGCATTGCGGCGAGCAAGCATCTCGAGGCGCCGACGGCGGAGCTGGCGGTAAACCGCTGGATCATCGCGGAAACCATTGCGACGGTGCAGGCGCTGGATCTGGCGCTGGCCGATCTGCGCTTCGACGAGGCGGCGAACAGCATCTACCAGTTCGTCTGGAGCCGCTTCTGCGACTGGTATCTCGAGCTGATCAAGCCATTGCTGCAGGGTGAGGGCGTTGCCGCCGCCGATGCGGAGGAAACCCGTGCGGTCGCCGGCTGGGCGCTCGACCAGATCCTCGTCATGCTCCACCCGTTCATGCCCTTCATCACCGAAGAGCTGTGGTCGAAGATGGGGCCGCGCGAGCATGACCTGATCGTGGCGAAGTGGCCGATGGCGGATGCACGGGCGCTCGATCCGTCGGCGGCGCAGGAGATCGACTGGCTGATCCGGCTGGTGAGCGAGATCCGCGCGGCGCGGACCGAGCTCAACGTGCCGCCGGGGGCGCGGCTGGCGCTGCACGTTCGCGATGCGTCGGCGGAGACGGTCGCGCGTCTGGCGCGGCAGGAAGCGGCCCTGGCGCGGCTTGGTCGCGTGGACCAGGCGCAGGGCGATGCGCCGGCCGGCGGTGCGCTGCAGCTCGTCGTGGACGAAGCGACGTTCGTGATGCCGCTGGGCGATGTGGTCGATCTGGAGGCCGAGCGTGCCCGCCTCGCCAAGGCGATCGCGGCGGCCGAAAAGGAGCGCGATGGGCTCGCCGGGCGTCTCGGCAATCCGAGCTTCGTCGAGCGGGCCAAACCCGAGGCGGTCGAGAAGGCGCGGGCGGATCATGCCGAGAAGGCGGCCGAGGCCGAGCGGCTTTCGGCGGCGCTGGCGCGGCTGGGGTAAGTTCGAACCCGACTCACCCTCACCCTCACCCTTCCGCCGCTTCGCGGCGCCCTCCCTCTCCCGCCTGCGGGAGGGGGAGGGGACCATCGCACTAGCGATGGGGAGGTGAGGGTGACTTTACCAAGCTACTCCGTCTCGCGCGGCACCATCACGTCGATCACCGCAGCCGCCACCTTCGCCGTCACCGGCGTGTTGGCCAGCACCTCGCCGTCGATCGAGATCGGCAGCGACGGTTCGGTCGCCACCCGCAGCGACTTGCCCCGAAACGTCACCGTATCCTCCCTGCGTGCCTCTAGCCGCAGCACGGAGGCCGCCCAGTTGCGGACCAGCCGCGACTTGGTCGGGCCCTTCACCACCTGGACGACGATCTCGCCCGAGGCGACGCTGGCCTCGTCGACCAGCTCGGTGCCGCCATGGAACGGGCCGTTGGAGATCCGCACCTCCACCGCAAGCACGCGCTGAGCGTTCGCACCCTCGCCGACGATCACGGTGAACGGCTTGAACTTGACGAACTGCAGCACGGCCCAGCTGAGATAGCCCATCCGCCCGAACCAGCGCTTGGCATTGTGCGGCACGGTCTGGGCGATCTGCGGCGACAGGCCGATCGCGGCGGTGCTGGCGTAGTAATCGTCGTCGATCATGCCCAGGTCTATGCGCTTGGGCGTACCCTGCAGGATCGCGTCGATCGCCCCGTCGACGTCCAGCGGGATACCGAGCGAGCGCGCGAAGCTGTTGGCAGTGCCGAGCGGCAGCACGCCCAGTGTCACGCCCTTGCCGACCAGCGTGTCGACCAGCCCGCTGATCGTGCCGTCGCCGCCGCCGAGGATTACCAGCTCGGGCTTTTTCGCCAGCATTTCGTCCAGCACCGCCTCCAGCCGATCGGGATCGTCAACGGCGTGCGCATCGACGGGCATGTCCTGCTCGCCGAAGCGGGCGCAGGCGCGGTCGAACCAGTCCTGGCCGTGGCGGGACTTGGTGTTGACGACCATCGCCGCCGATGTGAATGCCATGGGGATCCCTCGATTGATGACGGCAGCGTAACGCCTGCCGTCGCCGATCGGGTCCATGCCCCCTGATCCAGCGGACAGGTGGCCCTGGTTCGCACTTGCGCGTTTGTACGCCTATGACCGCACCCGTCCTGCTCTGGTTCCGCCGCGACCTCCGCCTTGCCGATCACCCCGCGCTCGTCGCCGCTGTGGAGGCGGGGGCGGTAATCCCGGTCTATGTGCTCGACGACGAGACGGCGAAGCACCGTGCGATGGGCGGCGCCTCGCGCTGGTGGCTGCACCACAGCCTGATGGCGCTCGACGCGGCGCTGCGCGAGAAGGGCTCTCGGCTGATCCTCCGCCGGGGAAAGAGCGACGCGGAATTGGCGCGTCTCGCCGAGGAGACCGGGGCGACGACCGTGCACGGCATCCGCCATTACGAGCCTTGGTGGCGCAATGCCGAGCGGTCGGTGGCGCAGCGGCTGACGCTCTGCTGCCACGACGGCAATTACCTGCTGCCGCCCGGCGCGGTGACGACGGGGGCGGGCCAGCCCTACAAGATCTTCACGCCTTTCTGGCGAGCGCTGCGCGAGCGCCTGCCCCCGGCGCCGCCGCTGCGGGTGCCGCAGAAGATCGGCGCACCGTCCAAATGGCCGAAGAGCGACACGCTGGAAGAGTGGGACCTGCTACCGACCAAGCCCGACTGGGCCGGCGGCTTCCGCGAGGAATGGACCCCCGGCGAGGCCGGCGCGCACCAGCGGCTCCGGCGCTTCCAGGACCATGCCGCCCGCTATGACGACACCCGCAACCTGCCCTCGATCGAAGGCAGCTCGCGCCTCTCGCCGCACCTCCATTTCGGCGAGGTCTCTCCCGCGCAGGTGTGGCATGCTGTCGAGGATGCGGGCGGGCAGGTGGAGGAATATCTGCGCGAGTTGGGCTGGCGTGACTTCACCCAGAACCTGATCTGCCAGTTTCCCGATTATGCCGCCAAGAACGGCCGTCCCGCCTTCGACAAGATGGAATGGCGGAGCGGCAGGGATGCCAAGGCCGATCTCCGCGCCTGGCAGCTCGGGGAAACCGGCTACCCGATCGTCGACGCGGGCATGCGCCAGCTATGGGCGACCGGCTGGATGCACAACCGCGTGCGGATGATCGCCGCCAGCTTCCTGATCAAGCACCTGCTGATCGACTGGCGGGAGGGCGAGCGCTGGTTCTGGGACACGCTGGTCGACGCGGACTACGGAAACAACTCTGTCAACTGGCAGTGGGTCTCGGGCTCGGGCGTCGACTCGAGCCAGTGGAGCCGGGTAATGGCGCCGCTCACCCAGTCCGAGAAGTTCGATGCGGCGGGCTATATCCGGCAATGGGTGCCCGAACTCGCCAAGCTGTCCGACGCCGTGATCCACGATCCCGAGGCGGCAGGGTGCCGCCCCGCCGCCTATCCGCCCAAACGCATCGACCACCGCGAGGCGCGGGAGCGCGCGCTTGCGGCGGGTCGGGCGGTCCGCTGAGTGGCTTCAGCCGCAGCGGGCGTCGGTGATCGTGCCGGCGGCGTCGACGTGCAGGTTCAGTCGGTCGACGCGGAAGTCCATCGTCACCGCCGAGCCCGGCGCGATCCAGCGCACGCGCTTGGCGCCCGAGCGGGCAAGCGCGTCGGCCTCGATCGCGGGCGAGCGCTGCTTGCCCTTGAGGTCCTGCACCCGGTTGGCGTCGCATTCAACCATCGGCGGCAGTGGTTCGGCTTTCTTCTGAGGTGCGCAGGCGGCAGCGGTGGCCGCCAGCGCGAGCAGGGTCAGGGCGCGGATCATGCCGGATCCTCGGTGCGGCTCATCTTGAGCTTGCCGTTGCGCACCGCGAAGCCGAGCTGGCCTTCGACCAGCGCCAGCGCGTCACGGCCGAACTGCTCGTAGCGCCAGCCTTCCAGGATCGGCAGGTCCTTGCGGACCCCAGCGGCGAGCGCCTCCAGATCCTCCGAACGGGCGAGCAGCCGCGGGGCGACGTTGACTTCCTTGGCGCGGATCTTGAGCAGCAGCTTCAGCAGATCGGCAACCAGCGCACCGTCCTTGCCGAGCGACGGCTTGCGCTCCTCGCGGCCGGGCATCTCGTCGGCCGGCAGCGGCTTCGACTCGGCGATTGCCGCCATCATCCGCCCGCCGATATCGTTGCCTGCCCAGGCGGCGGAAAGACCGCGCACCTTGGCGAGATCGCTCTGCTTGCGCGGCGGATTGGCGGCGAGGTCGGCCAGCGTCTCGTCCTTGACGATGCGGCCGCGCGGCAGATCCTTGCCCTGCGCTTCCAGCTCGCGCCAGCGGGCAAGTGCCTTGAGGCGGCCGAGCACCTCGGGCTTGCGGCTGTTGATGCGGACGCGCTGCCAAACCTGGTCGGGATCGTTGCGATAGTTCTCGGGATCGGAGATTCGCTCCATCTCCTGGTCGAGCCATACGCCGCGGCCGGAATTGCGTAGCTTTTCCAGCATCTTGGGGAAGATCTTGGAAAGGTGGGTCACGTCGGCGATGGCATAGTCGATCTGGCGCTTGTCGAGCGGGCGGCGCGCCCAGTCGGTGAAGCGGGCGCCCTTGTCGACGACGACACCGAGATAGGTGTCGACGAGGTTCGAATAGCCGATCTGCTCGCCCTGGCCGAGCGCCATCGCGGCGACCTGGGTGTCGAACATCGGGTGCGGGGTCTTGCCGGTCAGGTTGTAGACGATCTCGATATCCTGCCCGCCGGCGTGGAAGACCTTGAGCACGTCCTCATTCTCGACGAGCAGGTCGAGCAGGGGCCCCATGTCGAGGTCCGGGGCCATCGGATCGATCGCCGCGGCCTCCTTATCGTTCGCGACCTGGATCAGGCAGAGCTCGGGCCAGTAGCTGTTTTCCCGCATGAACTCGGTATCGACCGTGATGAAGTCGGACTTCGCGAGGCGCTTGCAGAGATCGGCGAGGGTGACGCTGTCTTCGATCAGACCATGAATGTGCATCGCATGCCCATATACCGGTCTTCGGGTTGACAAAAGTGGGGTGTGACCGGAATGCGCGCGGTCATAGTGTTTCAATATCGTCGCGCCGGCCCATTCCGGCACCGCGCCACCGGGCGGGGATGACGACAAGGTGAGAAGAACCGCAACATGCACGCCTATCGCACCCATACCTGCGCCCAGCTCCGCTCCGCGGACGTCGGGCAAACCGTCCGCCTGTCGGGCTGGGTGCACCGCAAGCGCGACCATGGCGACCTGGTGTTCGTCGACCTGCGCGACCATTACGGCATTACCCAGATCGTCACCGACGCGAGCGGCCCGGCCTTCGATGCGATCGAGTCGCTGCGCTCCGAATCGGTGATCACCGTCACGGGCACGGTGGTTGCGCGCGATGCCAGCGTGGTGAACCCGAACCTGCCGACCGGCGAGATCGAGGTCCGCGCGGCGGAGGTGACCGTCCAGTCCGCCGCCGCCGACCTGCCGATGCCGGTGTTCGGCGAGCAGGAATATCCCGAAGAGATCCGCCTGCGGAACCGCTATCTCGATCTGCGCCGCGAGAAGGTCCACAAGAACATCCTGCTGCGCTCGAACGTGATCGCGTCGCTGCGCAGGCGGATGATCGACCAGGGCTTCACCGAGTTCCAGACGCCGATCCTCACCGCGTCGAGCCCCGAGGGCGCACGCGACTATCTCGTCCCCAGCCGCGTCCACCCGGGCAAGTTCTACGCGCTGCCGCAGGCGCCGCAGATGTTCAAGCAGCTGCTGATGGTCGCCGGCTTCGACCGCTATTTCCAGATCGCACCCTGCTTCCGCGACGAGGACGCCCGCGCCGACCGCAGCCCGGGTGAATTCTACCAGCTCGACTTCGAGATGAGCTTCGTGACGCAGGACGACGTGTTCGCCGCGATCGAGCCGGTGCTGCACGGCGTGTTCGAGGAGTTCGCAGACTGGGAGGGTATGGGCCGCAGCGTGAGCGCGCTGCCGTTCAAGCGCATCCCGTACCGCGAATCGATGCTCAAATACGGCAACGACAAGCCGGACCTGCGCAACCCGCTGGTGATCACCGACGTATCGGACTTCTTCAAGGGCTCGGGCTTCGGCCGCTTCGCCTCGATCGTCGAGGGCGGCGACGTGGTCCGCGCGATCCCGGCGCCGGGCACCCACGAGAAAAGCCGCAAGTTCTTCGACGACATGAACAGCTGGGCGCAGAGCGAAGGCTTCCCCGGCCTCGGCTATGCGACGCAGAAGGACGGCGTGTTCGGCGGCCCGATCGCCAACAACCATGGCCAGGATGGCATGAAGGCGATTGCCGAAGCGATGGGCCTCGGCCCGAACGACGGCATCTTCTTCGCCGCCGGCAAGGAAGCCCAGGCCGCCAAGCTCGCCGGCCTGGCGCGCACCCGCGCTGCCGAGCAGCTCGAGCTGATCGACAAGAAGCGCTTCGAGTTCTGCTGGATCGTCGACTTCCCGATGTTCGAATATGACGAGGACGCGAAGAAGGTCGATTTCAGCCACAACCCCTTCTCGATGCCGCAGGGCGAGCTGGAGGCGCTGGAGACCAAGGATCCGCTCGACATTCTCGCCTATCAGTACGACATCGTCTGCAACGGCATTGAGCTGTCCTCGGGCGCGATCCGGAACCACAAGCCGGAGATCATGTACAAGGCGTTCGAGATCGCCGGTTATACCCAGCAGGATGTCGACACCAACTTCTCTGGCATGATCAACGCGTTCAAGTTCGGCGCGCCGCCGCACGGCGGTTCGGCCCCGGGTGTCGACCGCATCGTGATGCTGCTCGCCGACGAGCCGAACATCCGCGAGGTGATCGCCTTCCCGATGACGCAGAAGGCCGAGGACCTGATGATGCACGCGCCCTCGGCGGTGAGCGACAAGCAGCTCAAGGAACTGCACATCCGCCTGGCACCGGGCGTCGACGGCCCCAAGGCCGGCTGAGCGGAAGGGGGCGGTCATGCGCGTCGCGGTGTTCAACACCAAGGCCTATGACCGCCGCTTCCTTTCCGAGGCGAACGCGCGCTTCGGCCACGACCTCACCTTTCTCGAACCCCGTCTGGACGTGCTGACCGCGCCGCTGGCGGCAGGGCACGAAGCGGTGTGCGTGTTCGTCAACGACGGCGTCGACGGGACGGTGCTGGAAGCGCTGGCGAAGGTCGGCGTCCGGCTGGTGGCGCTGCGCTGTGCCGGCTTCAACAATGTCGATCTCGCCGCGGCCGAGCGGCTGGGCATCGCCGTGGTGCGGGTGCCGGCCTATTCGCCGCATGCGGTGGCGGAGTTCACCGTCGGGCTGCTGCTGGCAGTCGACCGCCAGATCCCGCGCGCCTGGGCCCGGGTGCGGGAGAACAACTTTGCGCTCGACGGGCTGATCGGCCGCAACCTGCACGGCCGCACGGTCGGCGTGGTCGGCACCGGAAAGATCGGCGCGCTGGTCGCCCGGGTGCTCCGGGCCGGCTTCGGCTGCACCGTACTGGCCAGCGACCTTCATGCCGATCCCGAGCTGGAGGCGATCGGCGTCCGCTATGTGCCGCGCGACGAGCTGTTGCGTACCGCCGAGATCGTGACGCTGCATTGCCCGCTCACGCCCGAGACGCATCGGCTGATCGACGCCAAGGTGATTGCCGAAGCGCGCGACGGGCTGGTGATCGTCAACACCAGCCGCGGCGCGCTGATCGACACGGCGGCGCTGATCGATGGGCTCAAGGCACGGAAGGTGCGCGCCGTTGCTCTCGACGTGTACGAGCAGGAGGCCGACCTGTTCTTCGAGGATCTCTCCAACGAGATCATTGCCGACGACCAGTTCCAGCGGCTCCTTACCTTTCCCAACGTCCTCGTCACCGGCCACCAGGCCTTCCTCACCGAGGAGGCGTTGTCCGCGATCGCCGAGACGACGCTGGCGAGCATCGCCGATTTTGAGGCCGGGCGGCCGCTTGCCAACCGCGTCGATGCAGCCTTGATCGCGCCTGCTCGTTAGGGGCTCCCATGACCATCGATCTTTCCGACTACGAGACCGGCGAACCCTTCGACGGTGACTACGAAGCCGAGCTCGCCAAGCTCCAGAAGCGTCTGAGCCATATCCAGACGGCGCACATCATCCACAAGCGTCGCGCGATCATCGCGCTGGAGGGCTGGGACGCGGCGGGGAAGGGCGGGGTGATCAAGCGCCTCACCGCGGAATGGGACCCGCGCTATTACGAAGTCTGGCCGATCTCGGCACCGACCCAGGAAGAGCTCGCCCATCATTTCCTCTGGCGCTTCTGGCAGCGGCTGCCGGCGCAGCACAATATCGCGGTGTTCGATCGCACTTGGTATGGCCGCGTGCTGGTCGAGCGCGTCGAGGGCTATGCCAGCGAGACCGACTGGCGGCGCGGCTATGCCGAGATCAACGATTTCGAGGCGCAGCAGGTCAACAACGGCGCGACGCTGATCAAGATCTTCCTGCACGTGACGCAGAAGACCCAGGACAAGCGCCTGCGCGACCGGCTGACCCATCCGTGGAAGCGGTGGAAGACCGGCATGGACGACTTCCGCAACCGCGCGCGCCGGGCAGACTATCTCGATGCGATGCACGCGATGTTCCACGAGACCGACACCCCGCACGCGCGCTGGACGGTGATCGACGGCAACAACAAGAAGGCCGCGCGGATCGCAGCGCTGACCGCGATTGCCGATCAGCTGGAGAAGCACGTGCCGATGGTGCCGCCCGAGCTTGATCCGGCGGTGGTGAAGGTCGCTACAGAGGCGCTGGGGAAGTTCTGAGTTCGCGATCCTCCCCGTGCCGGGGAGGATCTTCAGGTTACGCCGCCGCGAAGGTGCCTTCGTCGTCCATCACATGCAGCATCCCATCCGCAATGGCGAAATAGGCACCGTGGATGGTCAGCTTGCCCGCCGCTTCGCGCTCGGTGACGAACGGGAAACTGCGCAGGTTGCGTAACGAGACGCGCACCGTCTCGTGCTCCATCGCGCGCACCGCTTCCGGCCCCTCGCCATGTTCGGCGCGAACCTTCTCGCGCGCCTCGTCCAGCATATCGACCCAATGCGCGATGAACCCGCCCTCACCATGCTCCGCATCGGCGAAGCGCTGGGTCAGTGCCGCATGCGCGCCGCCACAGGCGCCATGGCCCATCACCACGATCTCTTCCACCTTCAGCTGCGTCACCGCGAACTCCAGCGCCGCGGACACGCCGTGGCGACCGCCATCGGTCTCATAGGGCGGGACCAGGTTCGCCACGTTGCGCACGACGAAGATTTCGCCCGGCAAGGTGTCGAAGATCTGCGCCGGATCGACTCGGCTGTCCGAGCAGGCGATCACCATCACCTTGGGGCTCTGCCCCTCGGACAGTTGGGCCCAACGGGCGCGCTGCTGGCTCCAGCCTCCGGTGCGGAAGCGGTGATAGCCACCGATCAGTTCCCTGAATCCTGCCATATGCTCTGTTTACCTTTCCCGATGCTGCTTGTCGATGTCGACAACGCGCCCGCGCCGCTTGCGCTCCGTGCAACGCCATGCGCTATTTCCGGGACTGGCGAAACGCGTCCGGGCGCTCTATCTGCCCCCCATGAACGAGCAGACTCCGCTGCCGCGCCCCGAGCGCGTCCGCAAGCCCGACTGGATCCGCGTCAAGGCCCCGACCTCGGAAGGGTTCGCCAAGACCCGCGCCCTGATGCGCGCCAAGAGCCTCAACACGGTTTGCGAGGAAGCCGCCTGTCCGAACATCGGCGAGTGCTGGACCAAGAAGCACGCGACGGTGATGATCCTGGGCGACGTCTGCACGCGCGCCTGCCGCTTCTGCAACGTCAAGACGGGCATGCCGCGCAAAGTCGATCCGCTCGAGCCGCAGCACGTTGCCGAGGCGGCGTTGCAGATGGGCCTGGAGCATATCGTCATCACCTCGGTGGACCGCGACGACCTGCCCGACGGCGGCGCCAGCCAGTTCGTCAAGGTGATCGAGGCGATCCGCAAGGTGAGCCCGACCACCACGATCGAAATCCTCACGCCCGATTTCCGCAACAAGCACGAGGCTGCCGTCGAGGCGATCGTCGCCGCGCGGCCGGACGTGTACAACCACAATCTGGAAACCGTCCCCAGGCTCTATCCGATGATCCGTCCGGGCGCGCGCTATTATGCCTCGCTGCGGCTGCTGGAGACGGTGAAGCGGCTCGATCCGTCGATCTTCACCAAGTCGGGCATCATGCTCGGCCTGGGCGAGCAGCGCCTGGAGGTCCACCAGGTGATGGACGACATGCGTTCGGCCGACATCGATTTCCTGACGATGGGCCAGTATCTCCAGCCGACGCCGAAGCACGCCAAGGTCGAGGAGTTCGTGACCCCGCAGAACTTCCAGGCCTATGGCGCGATCGCGCGGGCGAAGGGCTTCCTGCAGGTCGCATCGAGCCCGCTCACGCGCTCCAGCTATCACGCCGGCGAAGATTTCGCCGAGATGCGCGCGGCCCGCGAGGCCAAGCTGGCAAAGGCGAGCGCCAAGGCCTGATGCCCAAGCACAGCGAAACCCGGCATCTCCCCTATACGCCGGAACAGATGTTCGATCTGGTCGCCGATGTCGCGCGCTACCCCGAGTTCCTGCCCTGGGTGAGCGCGATGCGCGTCCGCTCGTCGAGCGACACCCAGGTCGTCGCGGACATGATCGTCGGCTTCAAGGGGCTGCGCGAGACCTTCACGTCGCGCGTCACCAAGGCGCGGCCGGAGACCGTCCATGTCGAATATGTCGACGGGCCGCTCAAGCACCTGTCCAACGACTGGAAGTTCCGGCCGGACGGGCAGGGCGGCTGCTATGTCGATTTCTGCGTCGACTTCGCGTTCAAGAACCGGGTGTTCGAGATGCTGGCAGGCCAGGTGTTCGACCGCGCGCTCCGCAAGATGATCGGTGCGTTCGAGGAGCGCGCGGCGAAGCTTTACGCCGCTTCGGGCTCCTCGACCGGTACCTCGGGCGACGGCATCAACAGGTCGAGCGCGCACAACGCCGCCTGAAGGCGGATGCCGCCGCGGCCGTCATTCTCGAAATGGCGCGCGTCGGCGACGACGTGCTTGGGATCGGCGCCGCGGATCGCCTGGGCGAAGACGACGGTGCCGACCGGCTTGTTCTCGGTCGCCCCGCCCGGACCCGCGATGCCGGTGATCGCCACCGCGACATCGGCCTTGGTGCGCTCCAGCACGCCCTGCGCCATGCTCCAGGCAACCGCGATCGAGACGGCGCCGAAGGTCTCGAGCACGTCGAGGCTCACCTTCAGCACGTCCATCTTGGCGTCGTTGGAATAGGTGACGAAGCCGGCGTCGAAGACGTCGGACGAACCCGGCAATTCGGTCAGCGCGGCGGAGACCAGGCCGCCGGTGCAGCTCTCGGCGACGGCGACGCGGCGGCCGGCGGCGCGGTTCGCGTCGATGACCTTGCGCGCGGCTTCTACGAGCTCGGTGGGAAGAATCGTGTCCATAACGGCGCCCCCTTGCCATTGGATGAAGGGTGTTACGAGTCAGTTCCTTGCAGGTACCCGTACGGTTGCGACAGCCTGCGCCGCCATGCCCTCGCCGCGGCCGGTGAAGCCCAGGCGTTCGGTGGTGGTGGCCTTGACGCTCACCTGTCCCGGATCGAGACCGAGGATCGCCGCGATCGAGGCGCGGATCGCCTCGCGGTGCGGGCCGATCTTGGGCGCCTCGCAGATCAGGGTCACGTCGATGAAATCGAGGATACCGCCTTCTGCTGCGACCAGCGAGGCGGCATGTTCGAGGAAGCGGGCGGAGGCCGCCCCCCGCCATTGCGGGTCGCTGGGCGGGAAATGCATGCCGATGTCGCCCGCGCCGATCGTGCCGAGCAGTGCATCGGTGATCGCGTGGAGCGCGACATCGGCGTCGCTATGGCCCGACAGGCCCTTGCTGTGCGGAATGCGCACGCCGCCGAGCCACAGTGCCTCGCCCTCGGCGAAGCGGTGCACGTCGTATCCGGTGGCGGTGCGGACGCGCATCGCGGCGGCCAGCCGCGTCTCGGCGGCGGCGAAATCGGCGGGGTGGGTGATCTTTTCGAGCATCGGGTCTCCGGGGACGAGGGCGACCTGGCCGCCGAACGCGCGCAGCATCTGGGCGTCGTCGGTCGCCTCCTGCTCGGCGGGCCAGCGGCGGTGCGCATCGAGAATGGCGTCGAAGGAAAAGGCCTGCGGGGTCTGGACACGGTATAGATCGTCGCGCGGGACGGTGTCGCCGATCCGCGCGCCTTCGCCGCGTACCAGCGTGTCGGCGACGGGGAGGGCGGGAATTGCGCCGCCCTCGGCGTCCAGGCTGGTGAGCAGGTCGTCGATCACCCGTGCCGGCAGGAAGGGCCGGGCGGCATCGTGGATCAGGACATGGGTGAAGCCACCGGCGAGCAGCGCCTCCAGCCCGTTCCGCACCGACTCGCGCCGGGTGGCGCCGCCCGTGACGAAGGGCGTGGTGCCCAGTGCGGCTTCGAGCAACGCCTCCTGGCCCTCGCCGATCACGGTCAGTACCGCGCCGATCTTGGGATGGCTGCTCAGCGCGTGATGGGCATAGGCGAGCAGCGGCTTGCCGCCGAGCAGGGCATATTGCTTGGGCACGCTGCCCCCGGCGCGGGTGCCGCTGCCGGCGGCGACGAGGATGGCGGCGGTCCTGAACGCGGTCATGGCGGAGCGCCTAGCGAAGTTTGCGGGGCAGCGGTAGGGCCGCCGAGGGCCGGGCAATGCTATGTCACGGCCGGATGAATTTCCGCGACCTTGCCCTTCGCGCTCGGGATCGCTACATCACCTGCCTGATTTTCAGGCAGAATTGATGCGCGAACTCGCCCCCATCCAGATCGGCCCCGTGACGGTCGAAGCCCCGGTGCTGCTCGCGCCGATGACCGGCGTTACCGACCTGCCGTTCCGGCGCGCGGTGCGGCGCTTCGGCTCGGGCCTCAACGTCACTGAGATGATCGCCAGCGCCGCCGCGATCCGCGAGACGCGGCAATCGGTGCAGAAGGCGGCGTGGGACCCGATCGAGGAGCCCGTTTCGATGCAGCTGGTCGGCTGCACGCCGCACGAAATGGCCGAAGCGGCCAAGCTCAACGAGGATCGCGGCGCGTCGATCATCGACATCAACATGGGCTGCCCGGTCCGCAAGGTGACCAATGGCGATGCCGGCTCGGCGTTGATGCGGGATCTCGACCATGCCGGCGCGATCATCCGCGCCTGTGTCGATGCGGTGAAGGCGCCGGTGACGGTCAAGATGCGGATGGGCTGGGATCTCGACAGCCTCAACGCCCCCGAACTCGCCAGGATCGCGCAGGATCTCGGCGCCAAGCTGGTGACGGTCCATGGCCGCACCCGCAACCAGATGTATCGCGGCTCGGCCGACTGGCGCTTCGTGCGCCGGGTGAAGGACGCGGTCTCGATCCCGGTGATCGTCAACGGCGACATCTGCTCCGTGGCCGATGCGCGCGAGGCGCTGGCCCAGTCGGGTGCGGACGGCGTGATGATCGGCCGCGGCGCCTATGGCAAGCCGTGGATCCTCCGCCAGGTAATGGACGCGCTGACCGGCAAGGGGGACAAGCCCGAACCGTCGATCGAAGAACAATATCGCGTGATCACCGAGCATTATGTCGAGACCCTCGGCCATTACGGCAACGAGGTCGGCGTCAACATGATGCGCAAGCATCTCGGCTGGTACACCAAGGGGCTGCACGGCTCGGCCGAGTTCCGCAACAAGGTGAACCAGGTCGTCGATCCGGTGAAGGTGCTCGACATGCTGGCGGAGTTCTACGAGCCGTGGCTTTCCCGCGCGGCGGCCTGAAGCGGTTCCGCCCGCAAACCGTCGAAGGACCAAGTTTCGCCGAACTATTCGGCGCGCTGCCGGTAGCAGTGCTCGTGCTCGATCCCGACGGGCGCATCGCCCATGCCAATCCGGCGTGCGAGGTACTGCTCAACCATAGCGAGACCAGCATGGTCGGCCAGCCCTATGACGCGGTGCTGCTGCCGCCCGAGGACTATGCCGATCGCCGCGACGGGCGCGGCTTCGCGGCGTTCGATGCCGAGATCGAGGCGGTGCGCGGTTCGCGGCTGCGGGTCGACTTCCTCGAAAGCCAGGTGCCGGACCATCCCGGCTGGCGGATCGTGACGCTTCACCATGCCCCCCAGGCGCGCAAGATGAACCACGGCCTCGACCGCACCGCCGGCGCCCGCGCGGCGACCGGTGCGGCGGCGATGCTTGGACACGAGATCAAGAACCCGCTTTCCGGCATCCGCGGCGCGGCCCAGCTGCTCCAGAGCGGCGGCGATCCCGAGACGAATGGCGAGCTCACCCGGCTGATCACCACCGAGGTCGATCGCATCGCCGCGCTGATCGACCGGATGCAGGATTTCACCGACACCCGTCCGCTCGATCTCGCGCCCACCAACATTTATCCGCTGCTCGACCATGGCCGCCGCGTCGCGCTGGCGGGCTTCGCGCGCGGGATCGTGATCGAGGAATGGTTCGACCCCTCGCTGCCGCCGGTGCTGGTCGATCGCGACGCGTTCCTCCAGGTGCTGATCAACCTGCTCAAGAACGCAGCCGAGGCACTCAAGGGCCTCGCCCAGCCGCGCATCATCCTGTCGACCGCCTTCCGCCACGGCATGTCGGTCAATGCCGGTCCCGGCCAGCCGCGCCGGCCGCTTCCGATCGAGATCTGCGTGATGGATAACGGCCCCGGCGCCCCCGCCGATATCGCCGAGCATTTGTTCGAGCCGTTCGTCTCGGGCAAGCCGGAGGGCAAGGGGCTGGGGCTGCCGCTCGTCGAGAAACTGGTGCGGGACATGGGCGGGATCGTCCAATATGCCCGCGAACGCGAACCGGAGGTTACGGTGTTCCGCATCCTGTTGCCGCGAGCCTCGGCATGACGCCCGGCTCGGTTCTGGTCGTCGATGACGACGCCGCGATCCGCACCGTGGTCGCCGCCGCGCTCAAGCGCGAGGGGCACCGCGTCGCCACCGCCGCCAGTGTCGCGGAACTTCGGCGGGCGCTCACCACCGGCGTGCCCGATGTGCTGGTTACCGACGTGGTGCTGCCCGACGGCAACGGGCTCGACGTCGTCTCCGGCCTGATGGCGGAACACCCGGCGCTGCCGGTGATCGTCTTCTCGGCGCAGAACACGCTGGCGACGGCCGTGCGCGCCACGGAAGTCGGCGCCTTCGACTATCTGCCCAAGCCGTTCGACCTCGATGCGCTGACCCATGCGGTGCAGAGCGCGATGGCGCGCGGCCGCCGCCGCCCCGCCGACCAGCCCGATGCCGAACAGGGTGGGGGACCCTCGCTGATCGGCCGCTCGCCGGCGATGCAGGAGGTGTATCGGGTGATCGCCCGCGTCGTCTCCAACGACCTCACGGTGCTGATCAGCGGCGAGTCGGGGACCGGCAAGGAGCTCGTCGCCAAGGCGATCCACGACCTCGGCCCCCGCCGCCGTGCGCCCTTCGTCGCGCTCAACATGGCGGCGATCCCGCGCGAGCTGATCGAGGCTGAGCTGTTCGGCCATGAACGCGGCGCCTTCACCGGCGCGCAGGCACGCGTCGCCGGCAAGTTCGAGCAGGCGGCCGGCGGCACGTTGTTCCTCGACGAGATCGGCGACATGCCGATGGATGCGCAGACGCGGCTGCTGCGGGTACTCCAGTCGGGCGAGTTCACCACCGTCGGCGGCGCCCGGACGATCCGCGCCGATGTCCGCATCGTCGCCGCGACCAACAAGGATCTCGCCCAGCTGGTCCAGGTCGGCCAATTCCGCGAGGACCTGTTCTACCGGCTCAATGTCGTGCCGATCAGCCTGCCGGCCTTGCGCGAGCGCCGCCAGGACATCCCGCTGCTCGCCCGCCATTTCCTTGACCGCGCCGCCGAGGACGGGTTGCCGCGCAAGCAGCTCGACAAGGACGCGGTGGCGCTGCTCGAGACGCTCGACTGGCCGGGCAATGTTCGCGAGCTGGAAAACCTGATGCGTCGCATCGCTGCACTCTCGCGTGACGAATGGATCGATGCCGCCGCGCTCCGCCGTGCGCTGGGCGATGGCGGCGGCGTGCTGCCGATCGCGCGTGATGCGGGCATCGAGGCGGCGATCCGGGCCCGGCTGGAGCGGATCGCGCTGGAGGAGCCGCGCTCGCTCGATGATGGCACGCTCTACGACCGCATCATCAGCGAAGTAGAGCGCCCGCTGATCGAGATGATGCTCGCGCGCCACCAGCAGAACCAGCTGCGCGCCGCGCGGGCGCTCGGCATCAATCGCAACACACTGCGCAAGCGTCTGGATACGCTGGGGATTGCGACGCGCGGAGACGACCCGACAAGCTGAAGACACGCAATCTGCGGCGGACCGATGCCTATGGGTGACAAATCCGCAATATTATGTGTTCTTTTGGCCACAATCCCCGTGTACACAGGGGGCAATGGTCGCCGTAGCTCCAACGAGTCTCGATAGCCCTGAAGATTGGTCGCGCCCCGGACGGGCGTTTCGGCTGGTCGAAATGCTGGTGGTCGCGCTGGCCGTGGCTACCCCGGTGATCACCTACTGGTTCGTTCGCCAGCACTCCAACCAGCAGCTGTTCAGCCCAGGCGTCGCGGCTGCGCTGCTGCTCGTCAATCTCCTCCCCTATGTGGCGCTGATCGTGCTGATCGGGCGGCGGATCGCGCTCAAGCGCACTTCTCGGTCGGCGTTGGCGGGGGGCGGGCGGCTGCACGTGCGGCTGGTCGCGGTATTCTCACTGATGGCCAGCGTGCCGATCGTGCTGGCGGTGATCGCCGCCTCGATCATGTTCCAGTCGGGTATCCAGCTCTGGGGATCTGAGCGCGCGCGCGCGGCCCTTACCTCCACCCAGGCGCTCGCCAACGAGGGCAAGTCGCTGGTGATCCAGCGTTGGAAGAGCGAGGCGCGGCAGATGGTGAGCGACATGCTCGAAACCGCGCCCAAGGTGCCCGAGCGCTCCGCCGTGTTCGAGGACTGGTTCCTACGCCAGACCTATTTCCGCCAGTTCTTCCAGTCGGTGCTGTTCCGCGTGATCGACGGCAAGCGGGTCGAGGCGCTCTATGCCTATGAGGCGCCCTCCGCGCCGACCTTCACCCGCCGCGTCTCGGGCAAGGTGCTCAAGGTGCTGCGGGACGAGGACAGCTATATCAACTACGACTCCGAGGTCGTGTGGGTGGTGACGCCGGTCGACCGCTCGGCGAACCTGTTTCTCTATGTCGCCACCCCGAACAATGTCGACTTTCTCAACCGCCAGAACCTCGCGTCGGATCGTATCGGGCACGAATATACCGCGCTGATCGCCCGCTCGCGTTCACTCCAGCTCCAGTTCAACGCGGTGTTGTTCGGCGTCGCGCTGCTGATCGTCGGCATCGCCACCTGGATCGCGCTGGCGGTGGCGGACCGGCTGGTTCGCCCGGTCGACCAGCTCGTCCAGGCGGCAGGGCAGGTGGCGGATGGCGACCTCAGCGCGCGGGTGCCCACGCCGGAGCGGATCGACGAGATCGCCACGCTCGGCATCGCCTTCAACAGCATGACCGAGCGGCTGCAGGACCAGACCAACGCGCTGGTCACCGCCAATGCCCAGCTCGACAGCCGCCGTGCGCTGATCGAGGCGGTGATGTCGGGCGTGTCGGCGGGGGTGATCGCGATCGGTGGCGACCACCGCGTGCGGCTGATCAACGCCTCGGCGATTGCGCTGCTACGCCATGCCGCCGAGCAACCGGTCGGCCAGCCGCTGGAGGCGCTCGCCCCCGAGCTCGAGACGATGCTGGCCAGCGGCGAGCGCGAGGGGATCGTGCAGATCGCCAGCGGCGGCGAGGCGCGGACGCTGGCGGTGAAGGTCACCACCGACGAGGGCGGCCAGGTGCTGACCTTCGACGACATCACCCAGCAACTCAACGACCAGCGCCGCGCCGCCTGGGCCGACGTCGCCCGCCGCATCGCGCACGAGATCAAGAACCCGCTCACCCCGATCCAGCTCGCCGCCGAACGGCTCCAGCGTCGCTATGGCAAGCAGGTCGACCAGAGCGACGGCGTGTTCGCGCGGCTGACCGAGACGATCGTCCGCCAGGTCGGCGACCTGCGGCGGATGGTCGACGAGTTCTCGTCCTTCGCGCGGATGCCCAAGCCGATGTTCCGGCGCGAGTCGCTGCTCGACATCGCCCGCCAGGCGATGTTCCTGCACGAGGTCGCGCACCCGGCGCTGCGCTTCACCCTCGACGCCCCCGATCCGGCGCCCACGCTGGTGTGCGACCGCCGCCAGATCGGCCAGGCGCTGACCAATGTCGTCAAGAACGCCGTGGAAGCGATCGAGGCGCGCAACGAGGCGGCCGGGGAGGGGGCGGATCTGCCGCAGGGCGAGGTGCATCTCACCATCCAGCCCGAGGCCGACGACAAGCTGGTCCTCACCCTCGCCGACAACGGCGTCGGCCTGCCGGTCGAGCGCGACCGGATCGTCGAACCCTATATGACGACGCGCAGCCGGGGCACCGGCCTGGGCCTCGCCATCGTCAAGAAGATCGTCGAAGAACATTGCGGCACGATCGGCTTTGCCGACCGCCCCGGCGGCGGCACCTGCGTGACGCTGTGCTTCGATACCGCGATGCTTGCCAGCGTCGCACTCACGGAGACGCCGGACAACGCGAAAGACGCGCGCCCGGCCATGCTCACCCGGATCGGAAGCAGAACATGAGCCTGGACATTCTCGTCGTGGACGACGAGCGCGACATCCGCGAACTGGTAGCCGGCGTGCTGGAGGACGAGGGGTACGCCACCCGCAACGCTGCCGACAGCGATTCGGCGCTCGAGGCGATCGCCGAGCGCCGGCCGAGCCTGGTGTTGCTCGATGTGTGGCTGCAGGGCTCGCGGCTCGATGGACTGGAACTACTCGACGAGATCAAGCGGCGCGATCCCTCGATCCCGGTGCTGGTGATCTCGGGCCATGGCAATCTCGATACTGCGGTGGCGGCGATCCGCCGCGGGGCCTCCGACTTCATCGAGAAGCCGTTCGAGGCCGAGCGGCTGCTGCTGATGGTTGCCCGCGCGACCGAGACCGAGCGACTCCGCCGCGAAGTCGCGTCGCTGCGGGCGGTGACAGGGCGGGGGACCGACCTGCAGGGCACGTCGACCGCTATCAATACGGTGCGCGCCACCCTCAAGCGCGTCGCCTCGACCGGCAGCCGCGTGCTCATCACCGGCGGCGCGGGCGTGGGCAAGGAAGTCGCGGCAAGGCTGCTCCATGGCTGGAGCCAGCGCGCCGACGCCCCCTTCGTGGTCGTCAGCGCCGCGCGAATGACCCCCGAGCGCGTCGACGAGGAGCTGTTCGGCGTCGAGGAGAGTGGCGACCTCGTGCGGCCCGGCCTGCTCGAACAGGCGCATGGCGGTACGCTGTTCCTCGACGAGATCGCCGACATGCCGGTTGCGACCCAGGCGCGGATCCTGCGCGTGCTGACGGACCAGAGCTTCAGCCGTGTCGGCGGCACCCGTGTGGTGAAGGTGGACGTGCGCGTGGTCTCCGCCACCGCGCGCGACCTGATGGCGGAGATCGCCGCGGGGCGTTTCCGCGAAGACCTCTATTACCGGCTCAACGTGGTGCCGGTGCCGATCCCTGCGCTGACCGATCGCCGCGAGGACATCCCCGCACTGGTCGAGCATTATGTCGCCCATTATGCCTCCGAGCGCCGCGTGCCGACTCCGGAGATCGCGGCCGATGCGATGGTCGCGCTGCAGAGCTATGACTGGCCGGGCAATGTCCGCCAGCTGCGTAACGTCGTCGAGCGCACCGTGATCCTCGCTCCGGGCGACCGGATCGGGCGGATCGACGTCGACCTGCTGCCCCCCGAGGTGCTGGGCCGCCAGAACGACGGCGGCAGCGGCATGGCCTCCAACGCAATCATGGGTGCCCCGCTCAAGGAAGCGCGCGAGAGCTTCGAGCGCGAATATCTGCGCGTCCAGATCCGCCGCTTCTCGGGCAACATTTCCCGCACGGCGAGCTTCATCGGGATGGAGCGCTCGGCCCTGCACCGCAAGCTCAAGCTGCTCGGCATCACCGACGCGCGGGAGGATTGAGCCGCTATGGACGGAAGCGTGCGAAGCCCCTAGATTGGATCCCGGCGCCGGGGTGGCGCCGACCCTGACGCCGGGAACGGCGCACCGCGGGACAAATCCCGCCAAGAATAAATGGAGCCACCATATGGCAGAGAAGCAGACTTCGCTTCAGGACCTGTTCCTCAACTCACTGCGCCGGTCGAAGACGCCGGTGACGATGTTCCTCGTCAAGGGCGTCAAGCTCCAGGGGATCGTCACCTGGTTCGATAATTTTTCGGTGCTGCTCCGCCGCGATGGCCAGTCGCAGCTGATCTACAAGCATGCCATTTCCACCATCATGCCCTCGGGCCCGATGGACCTTGCCGCGCTGCTCACGGCGGCGGGTGAGTATCAGCACAAGAACCCGGTGCTGCAGGAAATCTTCCTGAACGCAGTGCGCAAGCAGCAGGAAAACGTCACTATGTTCCTGGTGAACGGCGTGATGCTGCAGGGCCAGATCGCCGCGTTCGACCTGTTCTGCATGCTGCTCCAGCGCGAGGGCATGGCCCAGCTGGTCTACAAGCATGCGGTTTCCACCGTGCAGCCCGCGCACCCGCTGAACCTCGCCGAGGAAACCAACGGCGGCGACGAAGATTGATCCTCGCATGAGCACTGGTTTCGAGCGCGACCCCGACGAATTCGCGCGGGGCGCACGCGCGCTCGTCGTCTATCCGGACATGGGCGGAAGCTCGCGCGACGCCGAGGCGCGGCTGGAGGAAACCGCCGGCCTCGCCGCGGCGATCGGCGTCGACGTCGTCGAACGGGTCGCCGTCCGGCTGCGCCAGCCCAAGCCGGGCACGCTGATCGGCTCGGGCCAGGTGGAAGCCCTAGCCGAGACGGTCCGCGACGGCGAGCTTCAGCTCGCGGTGTTCGATGCGGCGCTGACGCCGGTGCAGCAGCGCAACCTCGAAACCGCGCTCGGCTGCAAGGTGATCGACCGCACCGGGCTGATCCTCGAAATCTTCGGCGAGCGCGCGCGTACTGCCGAAGGGCGATTGCAGGTCGAACTCGCGCATCTTGATTACCAGGCGGGCCGGCTGGTGCGCAGCTGGACCCACCTCGAGCGCCAGCGCGGCGGCTTCGGCTTCCTCGGTGGCCCGGGCGAGACCCAGATCGAGGCCGACCGTCGGCTGATCCGCGACCGCATGGCGCGGCTGCGGCGCGAGCTCGACCAGGTCAGCCGCACCCGCACGCTCCACCGCGACCGGCGCCAGCGCGCGCCCTGGCCGGTGGTCGCACTGGTCGGCTATACCAATGCCGGCAAGTCGACGCTGTTCAACCGGCTGACCGGCGCCGGCGTGATGGCGGAGAATTTGCTGTTCGCCACGCTGGACCCGACGCTGCGCCAGATCGCGCTCCCGGGGATCGACAAGGCGATCTTGTCGGACACGGTGGGCTTCGTCTCCGAACTGCCGACCCAGCTGGTTGCGGCGTTCAAGGCGACGCTGGAAGAGGTGGTCTCGGCGGACCTGCTGATCCATGTCCGCGACATCGCGCATCCCGACACCGAGGCGCAGCGCGTCGATGTGGAAAAGGTGCTCCAGGAAATCGGCGTGTCCGAGCAGACGCCGCGCTTCGAGGCGTGGAACAAGCTCGATCTACTCGACGCGGAGCAGCGCGAGGAAGCCCTGGTAATGGCCGCGCGCCGGACCGACGAGGTGCGGGTGATTTCGGCGCTAACCGGGGAGGGCGTCGATGCGCTGGTCGAGGCCGTCGCCGGGCGGCTGACCGAGGGGCATCGCCGCTACACGCTGCGGCTCGACCCTGCCGATGGCGCCGCGGCCGCGTGGCTGCACCAGCATGGCGACGTGATCGAGCAGCATATCGAGGACGAGCAGGCCGTGTACGAAGTCCGCATGGCGCCGCGCGATTACGAGCGGTTCGTCACGCGGGGGTAATTCCGCCCGGTTTTTCACCCTCACCCTTCCGCGGCTTCGCCGCTCCCTCCCTCTCCCGAAGGGAGAGGGAACGTGGCCCTCTCCCTTCGGGAGAGGGAGGGAACCCGCCGCCGAAAGCGGTGGGGAGGGTGAGGGTGACGTACCCCATCACCCCCGTTTCACCTCTTGCCACAGCGCTTCCTTGCCCTCCATGTCGAGCCCCACGAACGCCTCGCCTGCGCGGTCCTCCATCGCCTTGAAGCGCCGTTCGAACTTGCCGTTCGCCGCGCGCAACGCCGCTTCGGGCTCGACCCCCAGCTTGCGGGCATAGTTCACCACCGCGAACAGCAGGTCGCCCACCTCCTCGGCGCGGTGGGCGTCGTTCTCGGCCGTTTCGACCTCCTCCAGTTCCTCCAGGATCTTCGCCCGCGCGCCGCTGGCGTCCGGCCAGTCGAACCCGGTGCGCGCTGCGCGCTTCTGGAGCTTCTCGGCGCGCAGCAGCGCGGGCAGGCCGATCGCCACTCCGTCGAGCGCGCTCGATTCCCCCTTGGCGCCGCGCTCCTCGGCCTTGATGACTTCCCAAAGATGGTGCCCGCCCTCGGCCACGTCGCCGAAGATGTGCGGGTGGCGACGCTCCATCTTGTCGCTGATCGAGGTAACCACGTCCGCGAGCGCGAACTGCCCGGCTTCCTCGGCGATGCGGCTGTGGAACACCACCTGGAGCAGCAGGTCGCCCAGTTCGTCCTTCAGCTCGACGATGTCGCCGCGCTCGATCGCATCGGCCACCTCATAGGCCTCCTCGATCGTATAGGGGGCGATCGTCTCGAAGGTCTGCGCCACGTCCCATTCGCAGCCGCGTTCGGGATCGCGCAGGCGCTCCATGATGGCGACCAAGCGATCAATGCCGGTGGGGGACGTCATGCAAAAGGCCTCCTGAACGCGGGTGCGGTCAGGAGGCCTTTGGAGGTCGCGCACGGCTTAGGCAAGCCGCGCGAGCGTCAGTCGAGGCGGCGCCCCAACTCCTTGTTGAAGTAGAGCGCGATCAGCGTGCCGGCAGCGCCCGAGAGCAGGTACAGGCCCGAGGCGATCACCCCCCAGTTGGCGGCCAGCAGCAGCGCGGCGAGCGGCGCGAAGCCGGCGCCGAACAGCCAAGCAAGGTCCGAGGTCAGCGCCGCGCCGGTATAGCGCGCCCGCTTCGGGAAGTTGCTGGCGACCGCGCCCGAGGACTGGCCGAACGCTAGGCCGAGCAGGATGAAACCGAGCACCATGAACACCGTCTCGCCGGTGTTGCCACGTTCGAGCAGCTGCGGCGCGAAGCCCGAATAGGCGGCGATCGCGGCCGCGGTATAGCCGAGCAGCGAGCGGCGACCGATCCGGTCGGCTAGGATGCCCGAGATCACGATGGCGACGAGGCCGCAGGCAGCCGCACCAACCTCGATCAGGAGGAAGCGAGTGAGGTCTTCATTGGTGTAGAGCGCGATCCACGACAGCGGGAACACGGTGACCATGTGGAACAGCGCGAAGCTGGCCAGCGGTGCGAAGGCACCGATGATGATGTTGCGCCACTGCGCCTTGATCGTCGCGGTGACGCGCGAGGGGGTGAGTTCGCGGCTCTCGAACAGCTTCACATATTCCGGTGCCACGACCATGCGCAGGCGGGCGAACAGCGCGACCACGTTGAGCGCGAAGGCGACGAAGAACGGGTAGCGCCAGCCCCAGCTCATGAAGTCCGCCGAGTCGAGGGCGCTGACGAAATAGGCGAACAGCCCGCTCGCCACCATCAGCCCGAGCGGGGCGCCGAGCTGCGGCACCATCGCGTACCAGCCACGACGCGAAGGCGGGGCATTCAGCGCCAGCAGCGAGGCTAGGCCGTCCCAGGCGCCGCCCAGCGCCAGACCCTGCAGCACGCGGAGCGTCGCCAGCAAGATCGCCGACCAGATGCCGACCTGCGCATAGCCGGGCAGGAATGCCATGGTCACCGTTGCGGTACCGAGCAGGAACAGCGCCAGCGTGAGCTTCGCGCCGCGTCCATGACGGCGGTCAATGCGCATGAAGATCTGCGTGCCGATAGGACGGGCGATGAAAGCAAGCGGGAAGAGGGCGAACGACCAGAGCGTGCCGGTCACGCGATCCATGTAGGGAAACACCAGCGCCGGGAAGACCAGCACCGAAGCGATCGCATAGACGAAGAAGTCGAAGAACTCGGATGTTCGTCCGATGATCACGCCGATGGCGATATCGCCGGGGCGGAGGTGATCGTCACCGTGCGAGGTGTTGATCAGGCGGGCGTCATGTTCGATCTGCGTCGAACCAAGCTGAGCATTGGCCATGGGGATATGTCTACCGCAAAGCTTTGGGGAAAGCACCTAGGGAAACTCTCGGGTTGCAGCCATGGGACAAATTGTCCTATTTCGCACCCGCACAACCCCTCCTAACTCGCGGCCGCTATGTTTCGATCCATGACCCCGTTTCGTCGTGCCCTCAGGCCGACGGCCCTGATCGCTACCCTCGCTGCCCCGCTGATCCTCGGCGGGTGCGACCTTGTCGTGATGAATCCGTCCGGCGATGTTGCACGGCAGCAGGCCGACCTGATCCTCTGGTCGGTATTTTTGATGCTGCTCATCATCGTGCCGGTGATGATCCTGACGGTGGTTTTCGCGATCAAGTATCGCGCGAGCAACACCGAGTCGGAATATGCTCCGGACTGGGATCACTCGACCCGGATCGAGCTGGTGATCTGGTCGGCCCCGCTGCTGATCATCATCGCGCTCGGCGCGCTGACCTGGCTCACGACGCACCAGTTGGACCCGTACCGGCCGCTGGACCGCATCGCGCCGGGCAAGCCGATCCCGGCCGGCCAGGAGCCGCTCGAGATCCAGGTCGTCTCGCTCGACTGGAAGTGGCTGTTCATCTATCCCGAGCAGGGCGTCGCCACGGTCAACGAGCTGGTGCTGCCGGCCGATCGCCAGGTGCGTTTCCGCCTGACCTCGTCGAGCGTGATGAACACCTTCTACGTGCCGGCGCTGGCGGGCATGATCTACACGATGCCGGGGATGGAAACGAAGCTCCACGCGGTGATGAACCGCGTCGGCACCTTCGAGGGCGTGAGCGCCAACTATAGCGGCGCTGGCTTCTCCGATATGCGCTTCCCGACCCTGTCGGTCGACGCCGCCGGCTTCGACCAGTGGGTGGCCAAGACCAAGGCCGCCGGCGGCGCGCTCGACGCGACCCAGTATCTCACGCTCGAAAAGCCGAGCGAGAAGGTGCCGGCGATGCACTTCGGCACGGTTCAGGCCGGCCTGTTCGACCGCATCGTCCAGATGTGCGTGAAGCCCGGCACCGCCTGCGGCCACGGCATGATGCACCATGGTGCGGGTGCCCAGGAAGTCGCCCCTGCGGTAAACAACCGTCCAGGCGAAGGCGCCGATGGCGCGCTGATGAAGTCGCCGGATGAAATGAAGACCAGTCCGCACCTGACCCATCCGCACGGCGCTCCCGCCGGCCATAGCGAACCCGGCGCGGATTCGAACCGTAACATGACCCGCATGGACGCGCCGGCCTATCCCGGTCGCGCGGCGGCGGGCGAGGCTTGAGCACTCCCATGTCTGACACCTTGATCAAGATGATCTTCGGTCGGCTCTCCATCGAGAGCCTGCCGATCCACGAGCCGATCGTCGTGGCGACCTTCGCGGGCGTCGCGCTCGGCGGTGTCGCGCTTCTGAGCGCGCTCACCTATTTCCGCCTGTGGGGCTATCTCTGGAAGGAGTGGTTCACCACCGTCGATCACAAGCGCATCGGCATCATGTACATGGTGCTGGGTCTGGTGATGCTGCTCCGCGGCTTCGCTGACGCGATCATGATGCGCCTCCAGCAGTCGATGGCGTTCGGCGCCAACGAAGGCTATCTCAACGCGCACCACTACGACCAGATCTTCACCGCCCACGGCGTGATCATGATCTTCTTCGTGGCGATGCCGTTCGTCACCGGCCTGATGAACTTCGTGGTGCCGCTGCAGATCGGTGCCCGCGACGTCAGCTTCCCCTTCCTGAACAATTTCAGCTTCTGGATGACGGCGGCGGGTGCGGCGCTGGTGATGGCCAGCCTGTTCATCGGCGAGTTCGCGCGGACCGGCTGGCTGGCGATGGCGCCGCTGTCGGGCCTCGACTATTCGCCGGACGTCGGCGTCGACTATTATATCTGGGCCTTGCAGATCGCGGGCGTGGGTACCTTGCTGTCGGGCGTCAACCTGGTCGCCACCATCGTCAAGATGCGCGCGCCGGGCATGGGCCTGATGAAGATGCCGATCTTTACCTGGACCGCGCTTGCCACCAACATCCTGATCGTCGCCGCTTTCCCGGTGCTGACCGCGGTGCTGGCGATGCTCAGCCTCGATCGCTATGTCGGCACGCACTTCTTCACGAACACCGCCGGCGGCAACCCGATGATGTACGTGAACATGATCTGGATCTGGGGGCACCCTGAGGTCTACATCCTGATCCTGCCGGCGTTCGGCATCTTCTCCGAAGTCACCTCGACCTTTTCGGGCAAGCGCCTGTTCGGCTATACCTCGATGGTCTACGCGGTGCTGGTCATCACCATCCTGTCGTACCTCGTCTGGCTCCATCACTTCTTCACGATGGGCTCGGGCGCGAGCGTGAACAGCTTCTTCGGCATCACCACGATGATCATCTCGATCCCGACGGGTGCCAAGATCTTCAACTGGCTGTTCACCATGTACAAGGGCCGCATCCGCTTCGAACTGCCGATGATGTGGACCATCGCGTTCATGCTGACCTTCGTGATCGGCGGCATGACGGGCGTGATGCTCGCGGTGCCCCCGGCGGACTTCGTGCTGCACAACTCGCTGTTCCTGGTCGCGCACTTCCACAACGTGATCATCGGCGGCGTGCTGTTCGGCCTGTTCGCCGGCATCAACTACTGGTGGCCCAAGGCCTTCGGCTTCAAGCTCGACAAGAAGTGGGGCCTGGTCTCCTTCTGGTGCTGGGTGGTCGGCTTCTGGGTGGCGTTCACGCCGCTCTACGTCCTCGGCCTCATGGGCGTGACCCGTCGTCTGCGCCACTTCGAGGATCCGAGCCTGCAGATCTGGTTCGTGATCGCCGCCATCGGCGCCGCGATCATCGCGGTCGGCATCGCCGCGTTCCTCCTCCAGATCTTCGTCAGTATCCGCAACCGCGAGGCGCTGCGCGACGACAGCGGCGATCCGTGGAACGCGCGCACGCTGGAATGGGCGACCTCGTCGCCGCCTCCGGCCTACAACTTCGCGTTCTCGCCGGTCATCCACGACCTGGATGCCTGGTACGACATGAAGGCGCGCGGCGCGAAGCGTCCGCTCACCGGCTACCTGCCGATCCACATGCCGAAGAACACCGGCGCCGGCGTCATCCTGGCGGGCTTCTCGCTGGTCGTCGGCTTCGCGATGATCTGGTACATCTGGTGGCTCGCGGCCGCGGCGTTCCTGGGCCTGCTGGTCACGGCGATCGCCCATACCTTCAACTATGATCGCGACTTCTACATCTCTGCGGAAGAAGTGACCGAAACCGAGAATGCGCGCACCGCGGTGCTCGCGCGCCATGGAGCCTGACGCGATGAGCGCCACGACCGTACCGACGGGCGATATCCCCGTCTTCTACCAGCTCGAGGAGGAGCATCACGAACCCGGCGGCAGCACGCTGCTCGGCTTCTGGATGTACCTGATGAGCGACTGCCTCATCTTCGCGATGCTCTTCGCGGCCTGGGGCGTCTATGGTACCAGTTATGCGGGAGGTCCCACCTCCCGCGAGCTGTTCGAGCTGCCGCTGGTGGCGGTGAACACGGCGATGCTGCTGTTCTCGTCGATCACCTATGGCTTCGCGATGATCGCCATGCAGGAACAGCGCAAGGGCGCCGTCCAGGCCTGGCTGCTGCTGACCGCGCTGTTCGGCGCCGCCTTCCTCGGCATCGAGCTCTACGAATTCTCGAACCTGATCCATGAAGGTGCGGGTCCGTGGCGCTCAGCGTTCCTGTCCTCGTTCTTCACCCTAGTGGGTACCCACGGCCTGCACGTCACCTTCGGCCTGATCTGGCTGTTCACGCTGATGGTGCAGATCGGCCGCAAGGGCCTGATCCCGGCCAATGTCCGTCGCCTGCAGTGCCTGTCGCTGTTCTGGCACTTCCTGGACGTGATCTGGATCGGCGTGTTCACCTTCGTCTATCTGTTTGGAGCCATGCGATGAGCGCGCACCCCCACAGCCACGCCGGCCATGACCATGGTCATGGCCACGATCATGGCCATGATGCGCCGCACTCCACCCGCGGCGGCTACATCACCGGCTTCCTGCTGTCGGTCGTCCTCACCGCGATCCCGTTCGGAATCGTGATGGGCGGCTGGATCGCCGACGCCCGCGTGGCGGTGGCGATCTGCGCGGCCCTGGCGATGGTGCAGATCGTCGTCCACATGATCTACTTCCTCCACATGAACAGCAAGTCGGAGCAGGGCTGGACCCTGATGGCGCTGGTGTTCACGATCATCATCATCGTCATCGCGCTCGCGGGCTCGCTGTGGGTGATGTACAACATGAACCTCAACATGATGCCCGGGATGGCTTCCGGCGCCGGCATGTGAGCCGGCCGGCTTCCCGCAACGGGATGGCGATCGCGCTGCTGCCGCTGATCGCCATCCTCCTCGGCCTTGGCATCTGGCAGGTCGAGCGGCGCGCCTGGAAGCTGGCATTGATCGACCGGGTAGAGCGGGGACTGGCCACGGCGCCGGTGCCCGCCCCCGGGCCCGCCGAATGGGCGGGCATCGATAGCGAAGCGAGCTATCGCCGCGTACGGATCACCGGCACCTATCTTCCCTGCCGCACCAAGCTGGCCCAGGCTGTCACCGAACTCGGGCCTGGCAAATGGGTGATGACTCCGCTGGTCACAGCGCGCGGCTTCACCGTCTTCGTCAATCGCGGCTTTCTGCCCGAAGGCCAGACGCTGCCCGACTGCATCACGACGAGCGTGAAGCCGGTCAGCATCTCCGGGCTTCTCCGCTTGAGCGAGCCCAAGGGCGGGTTCCTCCGCGCCAACGATCCCGCCGCCAATCGCTGGTATTCGCGCGACGTGGCTGCGATGGGGCAGGGGCTTCAGCAGCTCGCGCCCTATTTCATCGACGCCGATCGCAGCGGGGACGGCTGGCCGCGCGGCGGGATGACCGTCGTCCGCTTCGCCAACAATCATCTCGTCTATGCGCTGACCTGGTTCGGCATGGCGCTGCTGACCGCCTGGTTCGCCTGGCGGGCGTGGCGCGGGCGCGGAGACGCATGACCACGGCGACGCCGGAGGACGCCGCCCGCCGCAACCTGCTGCTGCTGGTCCAGCTGCGCTGGCTGGCGGTGCTGGGGCAGCTGACCACGATCCTCGGTGTCCACCTTGTTTTCGACGTCCGCCTTCCGCTGGTGCCGATGCTCGCCACCGTCGGCGTGCTGGTCTCGCTCAACCTGGCGATGTACCCGGCGCGGGCGCTGCGTCCGGCAACCAATGCGCAGGTGATGGCCGGACTGCTGGTCGACGTCATGTGCTTGACCGTGCTGCTCTATCTGAGCGGCGGCGCGACCAACCCCTTCGTCTCGCTCTATCTGCTGCAGGTGGTGCTCGGCGCGGTGCTGCTGGAGACCGCTTCCAGCTGGGCGCTGGTCTTCCTCACCAGCGCGGCCTTCGCCTTTCTGGCGGTCGTGCACCGCCCACTCCCTTTGCCGCCGATGCTTTCCACGTCGCTGTCGGGCGCGTTCCTGTTCGCTTTGTGGTTCAACTACACGCTCACCGCGACGCTGATCGTCCAATTCGTCACCCGCATCGCGCGTAACCTGCGCGATCGCGATGCGCGCCTCGCCGAATTGCGCCAGCGCGCCGCCGAGGAGGAGCATATCGTCCGGATGGGCCTGCTCGCCAGCGGCGCGGCGCACGAGCTGGGCACGCCGCTCGCGTCGATCTCGGTGGCGCTGGGCGATTGGCGCGCGGACCGGAAGATCGCCAAGGACCCGCAGCTCAGCGCCGAAGTGGCGGACATGCAGGCCGAGGTGGCGCGCTGCAAGGCGATCGTCGCCGGCATCCTGTTCGCCGCGGGCGAGATCAGCGGCGAGGCGCCCGAGCGTACGACGCTGCGCCGCTTCGTCACCGGGCTGGTCGAGGCCTGGCCGCGCAACGACAGCGTGATTCTCGACTATCGGCTCGGCAGCGACCTGCCGATCGTCGCCGATCGCGCGCTCGGCCAGTCGATCGTCAATCTGCTCGACAATGCGGTCGAGGCGGGGGCGACTCGCATCCGCTTGTCGGTCGGCCAGGACGAGGATGTGCTGGTCCTGTCCGTCCGCGATGACGGCCGCGGCTTCCCCGAAGAGATCCTGCCGCGCATCGGCGATCCCTATAACAGCAGCAAGGGCCGGCAGGGCGCGGGTCTGGGGCTGTTCCTGACCCACAATGTGCTACGAACGCTCGGCGGAACGCTGACCGCGCGCAATCGCGACGCCGGCGGGGCCGAGGTGCTGCTCCGGGTGCCCCAGGCGGCGCTCGCACTCGAGGATGAAGGCGAATGACCGCTCACAAATTGTTGATCGTAGAGGATGATGCGGTGTTCGCGCGGACGCTGGGGCGCTCGTTCGAGCGGCGCGGCTACACGGTTGAGGTGCGCAACGGGCCCGAGGATCTGGAGCCGCTCGCACGGGCGTTCGCGCCCGATCGCGCCGTCGTCGACCTGCGGCTCGGCGGCAGGTCGGGGCTGGTCTGCGTCAAGCAGCTGCACGAGATCGATCCCACGATGCGGATTGTCGTCCTCACCGGCTTTGCCAGCATCAGCACCGCGGTCGAGGCAGTGAAGCTCGGAGCCACCAACTATCTGATGAAGCCGGCGAACACCGACGATATCGAGGCGGCGTTCGACCGCGTCGACGGCGATGTCGATACCGAGCTCAAGGCGCGGCCGACCTCGATCAAGACGCTGGAATGGGAGCATATCCACCAGACGCTGGCGGATACCAACTACAACCTGTCCGAAGCGGCGCGGCGGCTGGGGCTCCACCGCCGGACGCTGGCCCGCAAGCTGGACAAGAAGCACCTCTGACGGGCGTCGTCAGCTCTCCAGCACCCGATCGTCGAACAGGCCATAGGCGAGGGTGGAGGCATAGAAGGCCACCGCCCGCTCGCGCGGCATCGTGCCGGCCCATTTGCGCATGTCGAACGCCGCGTTCTGCAGCGCCATCAGCGCCTGGCTGGCGACCAGCGGGTCGATCGCCCGGATCGTGCCCTCGGCGATACCGTCGGACAGCATGCCCGCGAAGCGCCGCGCGATCCGGTTCGAGCGGTCGAGCATCGTGTTGCGGACATGCGGCGGCAGGCCGGACAGCGCGGTGGTGCGCAAGAGGGGGCCGCGCTCGGAAAACTGATAGTCGAGCAGCGTCGCCAGCGTGCTCTCGATCCGCTGCCACTGGTTGCCGGCATGGCCCTCGGCCAGCCTTTGCGCATCGGCGAGGATGTCGAAGCTGCGCTTGTAGCAGGCAATCACCAGATCGTCCTTGGCGTCGAGATGGTGGTAGAAGCTGCCCTTGGTGACGTTGAGCTCGGAGGCGATGCGCTGCACCGAGGCGCCGCGATAGCCGAGCTCGTTGATCAGCCTGGTAGCCGCCAGCAGGAATGCCTCGCGGCCGGGCTCCGGCTCGTCATGGACCAGCTCGAACAGTTCGGGTGACCAGCGCTGCCCCGGCGCGGCGATGCCGTGGCGGAACACGTCCATCAGCCGCGCCTCGACCCGCGGATATTCGTCGATCTCGTAGCGCGTGATCCAGGCGTTCAGCCAGAAACTGTTCTCGAGCAGCACATGCGCGCGGGCGCCGCGCAGGTCGGTCTCGGCGCGGCTGCCGTCGCTGCCCCACAGGCTGCGGGTCTTGCGGAAGACGTTCCGCCAGCCCGCCATCAGCTTGCCCTTGAGCGGCTCCTCCATCGCGCGAAGGTCCGACAGCATCGCCACGGCCTGTTCCTCGCCCCGCCCGATCCGTGCCAGCCGCTCCATGTTGATGGCGAGGAACCGCGCAACGCGCGCCTCGGGCGTGGGCTCCGCCAGCGCCTCATCGAGGATGTCGTGCAGCCAGGCGAGTGTCTGCTCGAACGCGGCGGCGGCGAGGTCTTCCTTGCGCTTGAAATAATAGGTGACCGACGTGGTGTTGAGCCCCACGCGCCGCGCGACATCGGCGAAAGTCATGCCCTTCGCGCTCTGCTCGTTGATCGCGGCGGCGGCGGCGGCCAGGATGGCGTCGCGCTTGGCCTGGAACCGCTTGGTGTTGGTGGTCTCGGTCTTGGGCGGCGATTGCATCCCTCCAGCTTAGCCGTTTCCATGGCGCGCCCAAATGGTTTTTTGATCTCGGTATGCGGTAATTTGATCGGGCGGTGCCCTTTACCGAATATCGGGTACGGGCTAGGCTGCCGCCAAAGAACGACAGGAGAGCGATGCTATGGACTTCACGCTGAACGCGCGCGAAACCCATTTCCGCGACCGGGTGAAGGCCTTCATGGACGCCGAGATCCGCCCGCGCGAGGCCGAGTATCGCGCCGCCGCTGCGGCGGGCGAGCGCTGGTCGGTCAATCCCGTGCTGGAGGACGTCAAGGCGCGCGCCAAGGCGGCGGGGCTGTGGAATTTCTTCATGCCGCCCCAGTCCGGACGCCCCCATGTCGACGACAGCTTCGTGTTCGAGGGCGAGCAGCTCACCAATCTGGAATATGCGCTGTGTGCCGAGGAGATGGGCCGGGTTGGCTGGGCGTCGGAGGTGTTCAACTGCTCCGCGCCCGATACCGGCAACATGGAAGTGCTCCACCGCTACGGCACGCGGGTGCAGAAGGATGCGTGGCTGGCGCCGCTGATGCGCGGCGAGATCCGCTCGGCCTTTCTGATGACGGAACCCGCGGTCGCCTCTTCCGACGCGACCAATATCGAGACGCGGATCGAGCGCGACGGCGATCAGTATGTGATCAACGGGCGCAAATGGTGGTCCTCGGGTGCGGGCGACCCGCGCTGCAAGATCGCCATCCTGATGGGCAAAACCGATGTCGGCGCTGCCAAGCATGCCCAGCAGAGCATGATCCTGGTGCCGCTCGACACGCCGGGCGTGACCATCGAGCGGATGCTTTCGGTGTTCGGGTATGATCACGCACCCCATGGCCATGCCGAGATCGTGCTGCGCGACGTGCGCGTGCCGGCGGAGAATCTGCTGCTCGGCGAAGGCCGCGGTTTCGAGATCGCGCAGGGGCGCCTCGGGCCCGGGCGCATCCACCATTGCATGCGGACCATCGGGGTCGCCGAAGAGGCGATCGGGGCGATGGCCAAGCGCCTCGTCAGCCGCGTCGCGTTCGGCAAGCGCATCGCCGATCATTCAATCTGGGAGCAGCGCATCGCCCGCGCGCGGATCGATATCGAGATGACGCGGCTGCTGTGCCTCAAGGCGGCGGACTTGATGGACAAGGCCGGAAACAAGGCCGCCCAGCTCGAGATCGCGATGATCAAGGTGCAGGCGCCCGCCATGGCGCTGCAGATCCTCGACGACGCGATCCAGGCGCATGGCGGGGCAGGGGTGAGCGACGATTTCGACCTCGCGCACAATTGGGGCAGCGTCCGGACGCTGCGGCTGGCGGACGGCCCGGACGAGGTCCATGCCCGCGCGATCGCCCGCGCCGAGTTCGGCAAATATGCCGCGTTCAAGGCGGATCGCGCCTCTTCCGGCGATCTCGGCGTGAGCCGGTAGGAGGGGCGGGATGAAAGCAGCCGTTCTGTTCGAGGCCAAGACTCCGCTCGCGATCGAGGAGGTTCAGGTCTCAAAGCCCGGGCCGCGCGAAGTGCTGATCCGCACCGCCGCAGTGGGGGTGTGCCGCTCCGACCTGCACTTCGTCGACGGTGCCTTCCCGCACCCGGTGCCGACGGTGCCGGGGCACGAGGCTGCGGGGGTGGTGGAGGCGGTGGGGTCGGATGTCGCGCATCTGCGTCCGGGCGATCACGTCATCACCTTCCTCACCGCCTTTTGCGGCTCGTGTGAGTATTGCGTGACCGGTCGGCCCTCGCTCTGCATCGATCCCTCGACGCGGCGGCCCGCCGATGCCGAGCCGCGGCTGAAGCTCGCCGATGGCAGGCCGCTCGCGCCGTTCCTCAACCTCTCCGCCTTCGCTGAGATGATGCTGGTGCACGAAAATGCCTGCGTCGCGATTGCCAAGGACATGCCCCTGGATCGCGCCGCGCTGCTCGGCTGCGCGGTGATCACCGGCGCGGGCTCCATCTTCAACGACAGCCGATTGCGCCCCGGCGAGAGCGTCGCGGTGATCGGCGCGGGCGGGATCGGGCTCGCCGCGATCAACGCCGCCAAGATCGCCGGCGCCGGCCAGATCCTCGCGCTCGATCCGGTTGCCGAGAAGCGCGCGCTGGCCGAGAAGATGGGGGCGACCCATATGCTCGATCCCACGAACGAGGGTGTCGCCAAGCAAGTGCTCGCGCTGACCGGCGGCGGGGTCCACTATGCGATCGAGGCCGTCGGAAGGCCGGCAACGGCGGAGCTTGCCTGGCAGATCCTGCGGCGTGGCGGCACGGCGACAATCCTTGGGATGATCGCACCGGGCCAGAGCGTCAGCCTGCCGGGCCATACCTTCCTCACCGGCAAGAAGATCCAGGGCTCGCTGCTTGGCAGCACGCGCTTCCCGATCGACATGCCGCGGCTGGTGCAACTCTATCTGGACGGCAAGCTCGACCTCGACACGATGGTCGCGGAGCGCATCGGCCTGTCCCAGGTCAACGATGCGCTGGAGAAATTGCGGCAAGGCACGAGCGTTCGCTCGGTGATTACCTTCGCATGAGCGACCTCGACGAAACCCGCCTCGCCGCCTGGGCCTCGGCGCAGGTGCCCGGCTTCACCGGCCCGGTTACCGTCACCAAGTTCCCAGGAGGGCAGAGTAACCCGACCTATCGCGTTGAAAGTACGAGCGGTGCCTATGTCCTCCGTCGCAAACCGTTTGGAACGATCCTGCCCTCCGCCCACGCGGTCGAGCGCGAATATCGGCTGATCGCCGCGCTGCATCCCGCCGGCTTCCCCGTCGCGCGGCCCTATGCCCTGTGCGAGGACCGGCAGGTGATCGGCGCGCCTTTCTACCTGATGGAGATGGTCGAGGGGCGAACCTTCTGGGACGGGTCGTTGCCGGAGATGGCGCCGGCGGCGCGCACCGCGATCTACGAGGCGATCGTCGACACGCTGGCGGCGCTGCATCGGATCGACCCGGAGACGGTCGGCCTAGGCGACTATGGCAGGCCGGGCAATTATTTCGCCCGCCAGGTCGAACGGTGGACCCGCCAGTATCGCGCCAGCCAGACCGACGATCTGCCCGAGGTGGAATCGCTGATCGACTTCCTGCCGCGGACGGTGCCGCCGCAGACCCAGACCAGCATCGTCCATGGCGATTATCGCATCGACAACATGATCTTCGCCGCCGACCGGTCCCAGGTGCTGGCGGTGCTCGACTGGGAGTTGTCGACGCTCGGCGATCCGCTCGCCGATTTCTCCTATTTCCTGATGAACTGGGTGACCGAGCCGGAGGGCCGATCGGGCGTGAAGGGGCTGGCGGGGCCGGAGACGGGCATCCCGACGATCGAGGCAATGGTCGCGCGCTACTGCGCCGCGACCGGGCGCGACGGCGTGCCCGATCTCGACTGGTACTTCGCCTACAACCTGTTCCGCCTGACCGGCATCGTCCAGGGGATCAAGAAGCGGATGCTCGACGGCAATGCCTCGAGCACGCAGGCGGCCAACACGGTCGAGCGACTACCGGGGCTGGCGTCGGCGGCGTGGCATTTCGCGCAAAGGGCAGGGGAATGAGCGGCGGGTTCGATTTCACCGGCAAGGTCGCGGTGGTGACGGGTGCCGCCTCCGGCATCGGGCGAGCAACGGTTCGTGCCTTCGCGGCGCGCGGCGCGAAAGTGGTTGCGGCCGATCGCGACGCTGGCGTTCACGAGACGATTGCCGGGCTGGATGAGGCACTGGCGGTCGAGATCGATGCAGCCGATGAGAGCGACGTGCGGCGCCTTATTAAGAATACATGCGAACAATTCGGCGGAATCGACATCTTCTACGCCAATGCCGGCATCTCCGGTGGCACCGCAGGGATTTTCGACGCTGACGTAGTACTTTGGACGGAAGTGCTGCGCGTCAATCTCATCGGCCCGGCCCTCGCCATCAAGCACGTCGCGCCGCGGATCGTCGAGCGCGGCGGCGGGGCGATTCTGTGTACGGCAAGCGTCGCGGGGCTTCGTTCGGGAGCAGGCGGCACGCCCTATTCGGCGTCCAAGGCGGGGGTGATCAACCTGGTGCAGAGCGCCGCACAGCAACTCGCCACCTCGGGCGTGCGGGTCAACGCGATCTGCCCCGGGCTGATCGAGACCGGCATGACCCAGCGCGCGTTCGATTATGCGCGCGAGCAGGGCAAGGAAGAGAAGCTGGGCCAGCTCAATCCATTGCGACGCGCGGGGCGGCCCGAGGAAATCGCGCAGGTGGCGCTGTTCCTCGCGTCCGACGCGGCGAGCTATGTCAACGGGCAGGCGATTGCGGTCGATGGCGGGCTTAGCAGCAGCCATCCGGTCACGCGCCAGGTGTACGGCAAGCCGGCATTCTGAGCGGCGATATAGCCCTTCGCCGTTGAGGAAAATTTCAGCCTGTCGCCCCTACGGTATGCCCCGGAGGTCTGGCCAATCCCTTGACATGGGCGCGCGGATTGGTCAGGCCAGCGGCAACAAACAGCCTATAGAGGTAGCTCGATGAAGATCGTCTCGGCCAAGGTTATCGTAACTTGCCCCGGCCGCAATTTCGTGACGCTGAAGATCCACACCGATCAGGGCGTCTACGGCATCGGCGACGGCACCCTCAACGGCCGCGAACTGGCGGTGGTCTCGTATCTCGAGGACCACGTCATCCCCTGCCTGATCGGCATGGACCCGCGCCGGATTGAGGATATCTGGCAGTATCTCTATCGTGGTGCCTATTGGCGCCGCGGCCCGGTGACGATGCGCGCGATCGCCGCGGTCGACATGGCGCTGTGGGACATCAAGGGCAAAATGGCCGGCATGCCGGTCTACCAGCTGCTCGGCGGCCGCAGCCGCGACGGCGTGATGGTCTATGGCCATGCCAATGGCGCCGATATCGATCAGACCGTCGATGCGGTCGGCAAATATATCGATCTCGGCTACAAGGCGATCCGCGCGCAGACCGGCGTGCCGGGCATCAAGGATGCCTACGGCGTCGGCCGCGGCACCATGTATTACGAGCCCGCCGATGCGGCTTTGCCCTCGGTCACCGGTTGGGACACGCGCAAGGCGCTCAACTATGTGCCCAAGCTGTTCGAGAAGCTGCGCGCGACCTATGGCTTCGACCATCACCTGCTGCATGACGGCCACCATCGCTACACGCCGCAGGAAGCCGCCAACCTCGGCAAGATGCTCGAGCCCTACCAGCTGTTCTGGCTGGAGGACGTGACGCCGGCCGAGAACCAGGAAGCGTTCAAGCTGATCCGCCAGCACACCGTCACGCCGCTGGCGGTGGGCGAGATCTTCAACACGATCTGGGACGCCAAGGACCTGATCCAGAACCAGCTGATCGACTATCTGCGCGCGACCGTGGTCGGCGCCGGCGGCCTGACGCATCTGCGTCGCCTGGCGGATCTCGCCAGCCTCTATCAGATCCGCACCGGCTGCCATGGCGCGACCGACCTGTCGCCGGTGACGATGGGCTGCGCGCTCCATTTCGACACCTGGGTCCCGAATTTCGGCATCCAGGAATATATGCGCCACTCCGAAGAGACCGATGCGGTGTTCCCGCACGATTATCACTTCGACAAGGGCTATCTGTTCTGCGGCGAGGCGCCGGGCCACGGCGTCGACATCGACGAGGAACTGGCGGCGAAATATCCGTACAAGCCGGCCTATCTGCCGGTCGCCCGCCTCGAAGACGGGACGATGTGGAACTGGTAAGCCGAGCCGGGGCGGCGCTGTCGTCGCCCCGCTGCCTCGACCAAGAAAAAGGCGACTATGGAACCCCATGGCCGCCTTTTTTCATATCCTGTGGGAGGGTTCAGTCCTTCCAGGCCCACCAGAGCTGGGCGGGCGGGATGTTCCACCATTCCATCTCGTGCTCGATATGGTCCCAGTGCGGGGTCAGGAAGTTCCGGACATTGGGGTTGTACTGATAGACGAGGAACGCGCCGCCCGGCCGGAGGATGTCGCGCGTCGCCTTGGCGATCGCGTCGCCGACGCCGTCCGGCAGAGTCGAGAAGGGCAGGCCCGAGGCGATGTAATCCGCCTGCTCGAAGCCGTTGTCGCGCACGATCTTCTGCACTTCGGCCGCCGAGCCGAGCACCGCGACGAAGCGCGGATCGTCGATCGACTGGCGCAGATAGCGGATGAAATCGGGGTTGGTATCGATCACGATCAGCTTACCATCGGGGCCTAGCCGATCGAGGATCGGGCGGCTGAAGGTGCCGACGCCCGGTCCATATTCGACGAACAACCTGGTGTTCGCCCAGTCGACCTTGCTCAGCATGCGGCGAATCAGCCGCCCCGAGGACTGGGCGACCGCGCCGACCATCACCGGGCGCTTGAGGAACTGCTGCAGGAAGAACATCGTCGGCGAGGGCACACCGGCCGGACGGGTGCGACGGGCACTCCGGCGTTTCGCGGTGGCGGTCGAAGGGGGCATGGGCTTCCTTACGAAAATATGACGCTTCGGGACTTCGGTTGCGCAAATTCCGGCGGATATGCAAGCGACCGTCGTCGAAAAGCATCCCGATCCTGGCCACGGCAACAACGCCGGAGAGCCGCTTTGTTGCCCGGATTTTCTCTGCGCAGGGGGCTGCATGCAGGAGTGTCTAGGAAATCGGCTGCCGCGCGGGTACACCTGCGGCCATGACATCGCTCGACAAGCCTCCGGTCGGTACCTCGACGGTGAAGTGGCGTTTTCCCGATATCCACCCCGAAGGCCGCAAATATGTGCTGATCGTCGCCGCGGTCGCGCTGCTGAGCCTGTGGGTGTGGGACGTCCTCACCTGGCCGCTGCTGTTCCTCACGCTCGGCATCGCCGCTTTTTTCCGCGATCCCGTCCGGGTGACCCCGGTGGAGGAGGGGGTGCTCGTCGCTCCCGCCGACGGGCTCGTCACGATGATTCAGCGCATGCCCTTGCCCCCCGAACTTGCCGGCCCGCACGCGCTCGGCAGCGCGCCGATGGTGCGCGTGTCGATCTTCATGAGCGTGTTCGACGTGCATGTGAACCGCACGCCCATCACCGGAACGATCCGGCACGTCATCTACATCTCGGGCAAGTTCATGAATGCGGATCTCGACAAGGCCAGCGACGAGAATGAGCGCCAGCACATGGTGGTCGAGGATCGCGACGGGTTGCGCATCGGCTTTACCCAGATCGCCGGGTTCGTCGCGCGGCGCATCGTTGCCTTCGTCAAGCCGGGCGACATGGTCGTCGCCGGCCAGCGCATCGGCCTGATCCGCTTCGGCAGCCGGGTCGATATCTTCCTGCCCGAGGACTATGGCGCGCAGGTCGTCCTTGGCCAGCGTACCATCGCCGGCGAGACGATCATCGCTCGCCGCGGCATCCAGAATCTTGCCGGGGTAGCACAATGAGTGATCGTCGCCCGCGCATCGGGCGCGGGTTGGGCCGCAGGCCGGCGCTGCCGCGCGGCATCCCGCTGCGCGCGGTGCTGCCGAACGCGGTAACCGCACTGGCGCTCTGCTCCGGCCTCACCGGCATTCGTTTCGCCATCCTCGGCAACTGGGAAGCCGCGGTGCTGATGGTGCTCGCCGCCGCGGTGCTCGACGGCATCGACGGGCGTATCGCCAGGCTGGTGCGCGCCGAGAGCCGCTTCGGCGCCGAACTCGACAGCCTGTCCGACGCGATCTCGTTCGGCGTCGCGCCAGCGCTGATCCTGTATCTCTGGTCGCTCCAGGCGCTGGGGCGCTTCGGCTGGCTCGTCGCGCTGCTCCACGCGCTGTTCTGCGCGCTGCGGCTCGCCCGCTTCAACGCCCAGATCGATCTCGCCGAGCAGCCGCACAAGTCGGCGGGTTTCCTCACCGGCGTTCCTGCACCGGCCGGCGCGGCGCTGGCGCTTACCCCGGTATATCTCTGGCTGTGGACCGGTGAAGCGGTCACACGCCAGCCGATCATCATCGCCGTGTGGACGGTGCTGATCGCGATCCTGATGGTTTCCAGCGTCGCGACCTTCGGCCCGAAAATCCGGCTGCGCCAGAATGTCCGATTCGAGGCAATCGCGGCACTGGTCGCGCTCGCCGCGGCGTTGGTCTCAGCGCCCTGGACGACACTGGCGATCGTGGCGATCGCCTATCTCGCCAGCATCCCGTTCAGCATCCGGTCCTACCGCCGGATCAGGCGGCTGCGCGCTGCGGGTGGAGACGCGGCATCCGCGCCGGGACCGATCGTACCCTGACGCGCGACAGGCGCGGCGAGGGAGCGGGAAGAGCGACCGGCCGCGCCATGCCGAACAATTCGGCGAAGCGATGCAGTTGCGGATGAATGCTTGCGTAGAGCGTCCAGACGGCGGCCGTGAACGCCGACCCGAACAGAAAAAAGACAGCGAATCCAGTCATTACCCGGCTCCCGATCTTCAACGCCGATCCCAGCGGAACCCAAGAACCTCGAACCACCGAGACTCCCGCCTGTTCCATCAATCGCGTTCTGATCGCTGTATGTTCCATTCTTGTTCCAACGTCAAGCGATGTTCCGATAATGTTCCAGCTTGTGTCCGCCCGCGCAATCGACTAAGCGGCCCGCCTCAACCCCGCATGGGAAGCATCATAACCCGGTGTTCGGAGCAATTCCGAATTCCCGCTTCCCAGAGGACCAACCGGAAGGAGTTATCCCTATGGCGGCACCCGTCGTCACCATGCAGCAGCTGCTCGAATCGGGCGCGCACTTCGGTCACCAGACCCATCGCTGGAACCCGAAGATGAAGCCCTACATCTTCGGTGAGCGCAACGGCGTTCACATTATCGACCTGTCGCAGACCGTTCCGCTGTTCGCCCGCGCGCTCGAGTTCGTCAGCTCGACCGTCGCTGCCGGCGGCAAGGTGCTGTTCGTCGGCACCAAGCGCCAGGCGCAGGAGCCGATCGCCGACGCCGCGCGTCGTGCGGGCCAGCACTTCGTCAACCACCGCTGGCTGGGCGGCATGCTCACCAACTGGAAGACCATCAGCAACTCGATCAAGCGCCTCAAGACGCTCGAAGAGCAGCTGTCGGGCGACACGCACGGCCTCACCAAGAAGGAAGTGCTGCAGCTCACCCGTGAGCGCGACAAGCTCGAGCTCTCGCTCGGCGGCATCCGCGACATGGGCGGCATTCCCGACATCATGTTCGTGATCGACGCGAACAAGGAAGAGCTGGCGATCAAGGAAGCCAACACGCTCGGCATCCCCGTCGTCGCGGTCCTCGACTCGAACGTTTCGCCGGACGGCATCGCGTTCCCGGTCCCGGGCAACGACGACGCCAGCCGCGCCATCCGCCTCTACTGCGAAGCGATCGCCATCGCCGCGACCCGTGGCGGCCGCGAGGCGCTGATGCAGCAGGGCTATGACTTCGGTGCCGCCGAGCAGCCGCCGGTCGAGGAAGCCGTCGAAGGCTGATCGCCCGCGTCATCGAACCGTAATCGGGGCGGGGCAGGGCGCACGCACTGCTCCGCCCGACTTTTAACTGAGGAATAGAGACATGGCCGAGATCACTGCAGCCGCCGTCAAGGAACTCCGCGAGAAGAGCGGCGCCGGCATGATGGATTGCAAGAAGGCGCTCTCCGAGACCAACGGTGACATGGAAGCCGCGGCCGACTGGCTGCGTGCCAAGGGCCTCGCCGCTGCCGCCAAGAAGTCGAGCCGCACCGCGGCCGAGGGTCTGGTCGGCCTGGCGGTTGCCGGCACCAAGGGCGTCGCCGTCGAGGTCAACTCGCAGACCGACTTCGTCGCCAAGAACGAGATCTTCCAGAACTTCGTCCGCGAGACCACCGCGCTGGCGCTGGAAGCCGGTGACGATATCGCCGCGATCAAGGGCGCGAAGATGGAGTCGGGCCAGACCGTCGACGAGACGCTGACCGCCAACATCGCCACGATCGGCGAGAACCAGGTGCTGCGTCGCGCCAAGAAGGTCGAAGTCGCCAAGGGCGCGGTGATCCCGTACGTCCACAATGCGGCGGCCCCGGGCCTCGGCAAGATCGGCGTGCTCGTCGCGCTCGAATCGGAAGCCGGTGTCGACGTGCTCGAGCCGCTCGGCAAGCAGCTGGCGATGCACATCGCCGCCGCCTTCCCGCTGGCGCTAGACGAGAGCGGCCTGGACCAGGACGTGCTCGCCCGCGAGCGCGCGATCGCGGCCGAAAAGGCCTCCGAGAGCGGCAAGCCGGCCGAGATCATCGAGAAGATGGTGGATGGCGCGGTGAAGAAGTTCGCCAAGGAAAACGCCCTGCTGAGCCAGCTGTTCGTGATGGACGGCAAGACCCCGGTGTCGGACGTCATCGCCAAGGCGGCGAGGGATTCGGGCGCGGCGATCGTGCTGAAGGACTATGTCCGCTTCCAGCTCGGCGAAGGCATCGAGAAGGAAGAGAGCGACTTCGCTGCCGAAGTGGCGGCGACCGCCGGTCTCACCAAGTAATCAGGCGCGTCGGGGCAAGGTCGTTTCGACGGCTTTTCCCCGGCATCGACGCTTGTTCGCGCGGCGCGGCTCCTCTAGGGTCCGCGCCGCTTCGCTGTCCGCTTCTCAAGATCTCAGGAAAACCATGACCGCACCGACCGTCCGCCGCATCCTTCTCAAGCTGTCGGGGGAGGTCCTGATGGGCCAGGGTCAGTTCGGCATCGATCCCGAGACCTGCGAGCGCGTCGCGCTCGAGGTGAAGGAGGCCAAGGAAAGCGGCCTCGAAATCTGCATGACCGTGGGCGGCGGCAACATCTTCCGCGGCATTGCCGGTGCAGCGCAAGGCTTCGACCGCGCCAGCGCCGATTATATGGGCATGCTCGCCACCGTGATGAACGCGCTCGCCATGCAGAACGCGCTCGAGAAGGTGGGCGTCGAGACCCGCGTCCAGTCCGCCATCCCGATGGCCAGCGTGTGCGAGCCCTATATCCGCCGCCGCGCCGAGCGCCACATGGAGAAGGGCCGCGTCGTACTGTTCGCCGCGGGCACCGGCCTGCCGTTCTTCACCACCGACACCACCGCCGCGCTGCGCGCCGCCGAGATGAAGTGCGACGCGCTGTTCAAGGGCACCTCGGTCGACGGCGTGTACGACGCCGATCCCAAGAAGGTGCCGACCGCGAAGCGCTACGAGACGCTGAGCTACGACCGCGTCCTCGCCGACAATCTGAAGGTGATGGACGCCTCGGCCGTCGCGCTGTGCCGCGACAACCATATCCCGATCGTGGTGTTCAACATCCGCGGCGAGGGGAATCTCGCCTCGGTGCTCCGGGGCGAGGGGACTTCCACCATCGTCCAGGACGCGGACGCCGCGTAACCCACTGTACCCAAGCTTCAAGGAACGCCGAAAATGGCCGCATATGACAAGGCAGATCTCGAGCGCCGCATGGCCGGCGCCGTGGAATCGCTCAAGCACGATCTGACCGGTCTCCGCACCGGCCGCGCCTCGACCACGCTGCTCGATCCGGTGACCGTCGAGGTCTATGGCTCGCACATGCCGATCACCCAGGTGGCGACCGTCTCGGCGCCCGAGCCGCGCATGCTTTCGGTGCAGGTGTGGGACAAGTCGAACGTCGGCCCCGTCGACAAGGCGATCCGCTCGGCCGGGCTCGGCCTCAACCCCATCGTCGACGGCCAGACGCTGCGCCTGCCGATTCCCGACCTGACCGAGGAGCGCCGCAAGGAGCTCGCCAAGCTCGCCAACCAATATGCCGAAAAGGCCCGTATCGCCGCACGCAACGTGCGTCGCGACGGCATGGACAGCCTGAAGACCGACGAGAAGAAGGGCGTGTTTGGCGAGGACGAGCGCAAGCGCCACGAAACCGAGGTCCAGAAGATCACCGACGCGACGATCGCCGAGATCGACGCGGCGGCGGCTGCCAAGGAAAAGGAAATCCTGGGCAAGTGATCCGCGCCGGGCATTCTGGTGCGGCCGAAAGGGCAGGGCGCGGTGGCCGTTAAGCTGGCCTCCGCTTCGGGCGGCGAAGCTCCGCCGCCCCGCCATGTCGCGATCATCATGGACGGCAACGGGCGCTGGGCGAAGAAGCGCCTGCTGCCCCGCGTCGCCGGCCATCGCCAGGGCGTGGAGGCGGTGCGCCGCGTCGCGCGCGCGGCGCGGTCGTTCGGCATCGAGGTGCTGACGCTCTACGCTTTCTCCTCCGAGAACTGGCGGCGCCCGGAAGAGGAAGTCGGCGCGTTGATGGGGCTGCTGCGGCAGTTCCTCGAGCGCGAGCTCGACCAGATCGTCGCCGACGGCGTCAAGCTGCGGGTGATCGGCGGCTGGCGTGAGCTGTCGCCCGATCTGGTGACGATGATCGAGGCGGCGATCGCGCGGACCGCGGTCAACACCGGGCCAACGCTGGTGCTGGCGCTCAACTATGGCGCGCAGGCCGAACTGCTCGCGGCTGCCCGGCGGCTCGCCGAGCAGGCGCGCGACGGTACGCTGGATCCCGCCGCGATCGACGAGGCGCGGTTCGAAAGCGAGCTGGAGACGGCGGGCCTGCCGCCGCTCGACCTGATGATCCGCACCTCGGGCGAGCAGCGGCTTTCCAATTTCCTGCTGTGGCAGGCGGCCTATGCCGAGCTGCTGTTCGTCGACACGCTATGGCCCGATTTCGACGAGCGCGCGCTGGCCGATGCGCTGGCCCAGTTCGGGCGGCGCCAGCGGCGTTTCGGGGGCCTGTGAGCAAGAATTCCGATCTTCCGAAACGTGCCGTCGTCGGGCTCGCGCTGGTCGGGCTCGCGCTCGCCGCGCTATGGGCGGGCGGCTGGGGCTTCTGGCTGGTCATCACGGTGATGGCCGTGCTGATGATCGGCGAATGGGCGCTGCTGGCGCAGGACGAGCGCCAGCGCCGGCTCGCCCAATATGTGATGATGGTGCCGCTGGCGATCCTGAGCCCGGCAGCCGCCGGCCCGGGGTTTCTGGCGCTGGGGCTGGTGTTCGGCGCCTTCTTCTTCGTCGCGATCGTGACGCGGAACGCCAAGCTGGCGGCGGGGCAGGTCTATGTCGGGCTGCCGGTGCTCGCGCTGCTGCTGCTCCGCGACCATCCGCAGGGCTTTGCCGCGACGCTGTGGACGATGGCGATCGTCTGGGTGTGCGACAGCGGCGCCTATTTTGCCGGTCGCGCGATCGGTGGGCCCAAGCTCGCGCCCTCGATCAGCCCGAACAAGACCTGGGCGGGGCTGATCGGCGGGTTGGTTGCCGCGATCCTGTTCTCCGCCGGCTATGTCGCGCTGGCGCCGGGGAGCGCGATCGGCTGGTGGCTGGTCGCGGTGTCGCCGCTGGTAGCCTTCGCCTCGCAGATCGGCGACCTGTACGAGAGCCATCTCAAGCGGGTCGCGGGCGTGAAGGATTCGAGCAACCTGCTGCCCGGCCATGGCGGCATTCTCGACCGGCTCGACGGCCTTGTCTTCGCAGCCCCGGTTGCAGCTTTGTTTTTTGCGATCCATCATCAGGTGGTCGTGGGAGGATACTGGTGGTGAAGCGCGTCACGGTGTTGGGGGCGACCGGCTCGGTCGGCACCTCGACGCTGGATCTGATCGAACGAAATCCGCACGCCTTCGAAGTCGTGGCGCTGACCGCAAATTGCGATGTCGAGAAGCTGGCTGCCGCGGCGATCCGCACGCGCGCGCGCTGCGCCGTGGTCGCCGACGAGAAATGCCTGCCGGCGCTACAGGAGCGGCTGGCCGGCAGCGGTGTCGAGGCGATGGGCGGGGCGCATTCGGTGTGCGACGTGGCCCGCATGGGCGCCGACTGGACCATGGCGGCGAACGTCGGCAGCGCTGGGCTCAAGCCGGTGATGGCGGCATTGGAGGCTGGCGGCACGGTCGCGCTCGCCAACAAGGAGGCGCTCGTCTCGGCGGGCGGGGTGATGATGGCGGCGGCGCGGGTGCACGGCGCGACGCTGCTGCCGGTCGATTCGGAGCACAATGCCGTGTTCCAGTGCCTCGATCGCACCGCGCCCAGGGGCGTCCGCCGGATCATCCTTACCGCCAGCGGTGGTCCGTTCCGCGCGACGCCGAAGGAAGCGATGCGCGACATCACCCCCGCACAGGCGGTGGCGCATCCCAACTGGTCGATGGGCGCCAAGATCTCGGTCGACTCCGCGACGATGATGAACAAGGGGCTCGAACTGATCGAGGCCTTCCACCTGTTCCCGGTCGCCGCCGAGCAACTGGCCGTGCTGGTCCATCGCCAATCCGTCGTCCATTCGATGGTGGAATATGTCGACGGATCGGTGCTGGCCCAGCTCGGCACGCCCGACATGCGCACGCCGATCGCCTATGCGCTGGCCTGGCCCGAGCGGATGGAGACGCCGTGCCCGCCGCTCGACCTTGCCACGGTGGGCAAGCTCGAGTTCGAAAATCCCGATCTCGATCGCTTCCCGGCGCTCGCGCTGGCGATGGAGGCATTGAAGGCGGGCGGGGCGCGTCCGGCCATTCTCAATGCCGCCAACGAAGTCGCCGTCGCGGCCTTTCTCGCCGGGCGGATCGGATTTCTTGAAATTGCCGCAATCTCTGCCGATACGCTGTCTCGCTATGACCCGGCCGCGCCGGAAACGCTCGATGCCGTGCTGGCGATCGACGCGGAGGCGCGGCTTTACGCGGCTGAGCGAGTGAAGGACTGCGTCGCTTGATCCAATCCCCCGGCATCCTGCTCACCATTCTGGCGTTCGCGCTGGTGATCGGGCCGCTCGTGTTCCTGCACGAGCTGGGACATTATCTGGCGGGCCGCCTCTTCGGGGTGAAGGCCGAGGAATTCTCGATCGGCTTCGGCCGCGAGATCGCCGGCATCACCGATCGCCGCGGCACGCGCTGGAAGTTCAGCCTGTTGCCGCTGGGCGGCTATGTCCGCTTCGCCGGCGACATGAACCCGGCGAGCCAGCCTTCGCCCGAATGGCTGCAGCTGCCGGCGAGCGAGCGCGCCAAGACCTTCCAGGCCAAGCCGCTGTGGCAGCGCGCGATCATCGTCGCCGCCGGCCCGATCATGAACTTCCTGGTGGCGATCGTCATCCTCTCGGCCTTCGCCTTCATGTTCGGCGAGAACCGGACGCCGTCGGTGATCGGCACGGTGATCGAGGGCAGCGCCGCCGCAAAGGCCGGCCTGCAGCCCGGCGATCGCATCACCGGCCTGGGCGGCCGCGCGGTCGAGACCTATGCCGACATGGTGCAGTTCACCCAGCTGCGGCCGAACGAACCCGTTCGGGTCGATTTCGTCCGCGGCGGCGCCCCGCGCAGCGTCGATGCGGTGATCGGCACGCGGCTGGAGCGCGATCGCTTCGGCAACGAGTTCAAGATCGGCCAGCTCGGCATCGGCGCGGCGGGCTCGACCCAAGTGCCGGTGGGGCTGATCGAGGCGCCGCTGGTAGGGTTGCGGACCACGGCGGACATTGTCCGCATGACGGTGGACGGCCTTGGCCAGATCATCACCGGCCGCCGCTCGGTTGCCGAGCTGGGCGGGCCGCTCAAGATCGCCCAGGTCTCGGGCGAACGGCTTTCCATGGGGCCGATCGAGTTCGCCTTCCTGATCGCGCTCGTCTCCATTAATCTGGGATTCATCAACCTGTTGCCAGTGCCGGTACTGGATGGTGGTCATCTCCTGTTCTACGCCGTCGAGGCGGTCCGCCGGCGCCCGGTGGAGCCGCAGGTGATGGAATGGGCGTTCCGTGGCGGCATGCTGGCAGTTCTTGCCCTGATGCTGTTCGTGACGCTCAACGATCTGGGCGCTTTCGGTGTGTGGAGGCATCTGGCCGGCTTGATCGGCTAAGGGGGTTCGTGCAGGGCGGCACTATGCCGCGCGCGTTCCGGCAATATTTGGATTCCGACTGGGGTGGGATGGTGACTGCGATCAAGGCAAGCAATTTGGGCGCGCGGGCGACGGCTACGCTGTTGGCAGGGACGATCCTGTCGGGCGTGGTAGCGCCGGCAGAGGCGCAGACCGCGGCGAGGCCCGCGGCGCCGGCGGCCCAGCCCCAGGCTGCACCCGCTCCGGCGACGCCGGCGGTGGTGCGCACGATCAAGTCGCTGCGGGTGGAAGGCTCGCAGCGCATCGAGCCGGAGACGGTGCTCAGCTACACGCGCCTGCGCGTGGGCGACAGCTATACCAACGAGACGATCGACCAGGCGATCAAGGACCTGCTCGCCTCGGAACTGCTCGCCGACGTGGCGATCGAAGGCGTCGAGGACGGCAACCTGGTGCTCCGCATCCGCGAGAACCCGGTGATCAACCGCGTGGTGTTCGAAGGCAACAAGCGGCTTAAGCAGGACAAGATCGACAAGGAGATCAAGCTCAAGCCGCGTCAGATCTTCACCCGCACCGCGGTGCGCGCCGACATCGCGCGGATCATCGAGCTGTATCGCCGCCAGGGCCGTTTCGCCGCGCGCGTCGAGCCGAAGATGGTCAGCCTCGACCAGAACCGCGTCGACGTGATCTTCGAGATCCACGAGGGCGCGAAGTCCAAGGTCCGCCAGATCAACATCATCGGCAACGAGGTGTTCGGCGACAAGAAGCTGCGCGCGCAGATGGCGACCAAGGTGGCCAGCCTGTCGCACTTCCTCAGCTCGAACACGTCGTACGACCAGGATCGCCTGGCCTATGACCAGCAGAAGCTGCGCCAGTTCTACCTGACCGAGGGCTATGCCGATTTCCGCGTGATCTCGGCGGTGGCCGAGCTGACGCCGGACAAGAAGGACTTCATCATCACCTATGTGGTGGAGGAAGGCCCTCGCTACAAATTCGGCCCGGTGACGGTCGACAGCGCGATCCGCGACTTCGATGACAAGAAGCTCGCCGCGGCACTGCCGATCAAGGAAGGCCAGTGGTATAACGCCAAGGCCGTCGAGGACACGGTCGAGCAGCTGAGCGAGACCGCCGGCCTGTTCGGCTATGCCTTTGCCGATGTTCGCCCCGACTTCCAGCGCAACAAGGATGCGCTGACGATGTCGATGAACTTCCACATCGGCGAGGCGAACCGCACCTATATCGAGCGGGTCGAGATCACCGGCAACCGCCAGACGCAGGACAAGGTGATCCGCCGCGAAATGCGCGTGGCCGAGGGCGACGCCTTCAACACCTTCCTGGTCAAGCGCTCGCAGGACCGCATCAACAGCCTGGGCTATTTCCAGGACAAGTTCGAGATCGAGCGCAAGGAAGGCTCGGCGCCCGACCGCATCGTGCTCGGCGCGAACGTGGAAGAGAAGCCGAACGGCGAACTGACCCTGTCGGCGGGCTTCTCGAGCCTCGAGCGCTTCATCCTCCAGGCCTCGATCCGCCAGCGCAACTTCCGCGGCATGGGCCAGACGGCGAGCATCTCGGCCGACTATTCGAGCTATTCGAAGTCGGTGGAACTGGGCTTCACCGAGCCGTATCTGTTCGACAGCAACATCGCGCTGGGTGCGACGATCTTCCGTCGCGACTATAACTCGTTCAACTATCTCGGCACCAACCGCAACACTACCTATCGCCAGGTGTCGACCGGCTTCCAGCTGGTCGCGGGTCTGCCGCTGACCGAATACTGGACGCTGTCCGGCCGCTATTATCTGGCCAAGGACGACGTCACGCTCGACCAGGCGACCTTCTACACCAACGGCCAGTGCGATCCGTTCAAGGCCGGCCGCTATTATTGCGAAGCGGTGGGCAATCGCCTGACCTCGCTGGTCGGCCTGTCGCTGATCTATGACAGCCTCAACAGCCGCCTGCGCCCGACGCGCGGCCAGCGCATCTCGTTCGGTGCCGACGTGGCCGGGCTGGGCGGCGACGTCCGGTACGTTCGCGGACGGGTCGACGGCGCGAAATATTGGGGCCTCGGCAGCGGCTTCGTCTTCTCGGTCACCGGCGAGGGCGGCGTGATCAAGAGCCTCGACGGCACCGAGGTCCGCATCACCGATCGCTTTTACCTCGGCGAGCCGCAGTTCCGCGGCTTCGACATTCGCGGCGTCGGCCCGCGCGTGCAGCGCTACCAGTATAGCGGCGACCCGCTTGCCGGCACCCAGGCGCTGATCACCAACCGCGACCAGGTCATCGACGACGCGCTCGGCGGCAAGGCCTATTACCTGACCAAGGCGGAGCTCGAGCTGCCGCTCGGCTCGGGTGCGGCGGAGCTCGGCCTGCGCCCGTCCATCTATGTCCAGATGGGCTCGCTGTTCTCGATCCGTCAGCCGACCACGAACAACTATTTCACCCAGGCGACCGACGCCTCGGGCAAGAAGCTGTTCAACAAGGACGGTTCCCCGACGCTGCTGGTGAAGCAGGATCCGGTGTTCGACAGCGCGGGCAACCCGCTGTACACGGTGAGCTCGGGAACCAACCAGGGCCTGCTGACGCGCTGCACCGTCGGCTATGCCGCAGGCACGACCGACGCCTGCGCCGGCACCTCGGTCAACACGCAGTATTTCACCTCGACTTCGCCCTTCTACGAGGCCTATCGCGGCAGCACCGCGTCGCCGCGCATCTCGGTGGGTGTTGGCGTCAACTGGAATTCGCCCTTCGGCCCGCTGCGCATCGACCTTGCCAAGGCGATCGTCAGCCAGCCCGGCGACGACAAGAAGCTCATCACTTTCAACGTAGGGACTCAGTTCTAATGACGAAGAACCGTGTATTCGCGGCGGCGCTCGCCGCCTCCGCGGCGATGGCCGTCGCTGCGCCGGCCTCGGCGCAGGTCGCCGGCATCGCCACCATCAACACGATGGAGGTGATCACCCGCGCCAAGGCGTTCACCACCGCCGAGAGCCAGCTGGACACCACCTACAAGCCGGTGCGCGACCAGATCCAGGCCCGCCAGACCAAGTTCCAGACCGACGCCCGTGCGCTGATCGCCACGATCGACACCAACAAGGACGGCCAGGTTTCGGAAGCCGAAGAGCAGGCCGCGGCTGCGCGCAAGGATCCGAACTACACCCAGCTGATGACCCTGCAGAACCAGGCGAACGAGGAAATCCAGAAGCTGCAGATGCCGTCGATCCTGGCGGAGCTGTTCGCGTTCGAGAAGATCCTGGCGCTGTATGACGCGGCGCAGATGTCGGTCGTCAACGCCCGCAAGGTCAACGTGATCCTGCAGCCGGAAGCGATCGTCTACGCCCCCGACGCGGTGGACATCAGCGACGCCGTCGTCGCCGAGCTCGACAAGACCCCGACCGTCGCGATCACCCCGCCGGCCAACTGGCAGCCGCAGCAGCGCACCGTGCAGTTCCAGCAGCAGGTGAACGAGCTGAAGCGTCGCGCCTATCAGCTCGCCGCCGCCCGCGCGCAGCAGCAGCAGCAGCAGGGTGCCGCCGCGGCACCGGGTGCCGCCCGTCCGGCCGCCGCCCCGGCGACCAAGCCGGCCAAGCCCGAACCGCGGTGAGCGGGGAAGAGCAGGGGGGCAGCAACATCGGTCCGCTCGATATCGGGCGGGTGATGGCGGCGCTGCCCCACCGCTTTCCGATGCTGCTGGTCGACCGGGTGGAGGAGCTGATCCTCCACAAGTCGATCGTGGCGGTGAAGGCGGTGACGATCAACGAGGCCTTTTTCCAGGGCCATTTCCCCGGTCGGCCGATCATGCCGGGCGTGCTCATCGTCGAGGCGCTCGCCCAGGCGTCGGGCGTGCTGGCGGTCGAGTCGATGGAACTCGGCGGCTCGGGCAAGCTGGTCTACTTCATGGCGATCGACAACGTGAAGTTCCGCAAGCCGGTGGAGCCGGGCGTGCTGCTCAAGCTGCACGTCGAGTTCGTGCAGAAGCGCTCGCGCGTCAGCAAGTTCGCCGGCAAGGCGCTGATCGACGGCGAAGTGGCGGCGGAATGCGAATTCACCGCGATGATAGCCGATGCGCCCGCCACGTGATCGAGACCAGGGCCGGACCATGGACGCACTGACCTGGTTCGGCCTGTTCGCGGTGACGGCGATGCTGGTCACCTATGCGCTGGAGGCGCGCTCGACCTGGTGGGTGCTCGGCTTTGCCGGCGCCTGCCTGCTCGGATCGGCCTATGGCTTCCTGCAGGGGGCCTGGCCGTTCGGGCTGGTCGAGGCGATCTGGTCGCTCGTTGCGCTCCGCCGCTGGTGGCGCATGCGGCAATGAGGTTGCGTGCGGGCCCCAGCTCTGCTAGGCGCGCGCGTCCGCTGCCGGTCGGAAACCGGCGGCCTCTTTCAAGGAATTCGATGTGAAGCAGAACACCCACCCCGATTATCACATGATCAAGGTGCAGATGACCGACGGCACCGTGTACGAGACGCGCTCCACCTGGGGCAAGGAAGGCGATCTCATGCAGCTCGAGATCGATCCGCTCGCGCACCCGGCCTGGACCGGCGGTCGCGGTCAGCTGCTCGACCAGGGTGGCCAGGTTGCGCGCTTCAACAAGCGCTTCGGCGGCCTCACGCTCGGCAAGAAGTAATGGGTTCACGCCGGGCCTTTCGGGGCCCGGCGTTTACCGGCCCTGCGGGGTCGGTCGGGAGATCGCGCCGCAGCGGCGCGATCGATACGCCGGCCTGCACCGCAGGCGGCATCAGGCTGATTACAGCGCTTCCAACACGGTTTTGCCGATCGCGCGACCGCTTTCCAGCAGGGCGTGCACCTGCTTCAGATTGGCGGCATGGATGCCGGCGATCCGCTCCCGCAAGGTCGTCCGCAATACGCCGGCGTCGACGAGCTGTGCTACCTCCTCCAGCAGACGATGCTGCTCGATCATGTCCGGGGTGTGGAACATTGCGCGGGTGAACATCAGCTCCCACGCGACGGTGATCGACTTGCGCTTGAGCGGCACGATATCCAAGTGCGCGGGATCGTCGATGAGCGCGATGTGCCCCTGCGCCGCGACGATCTTGGGGAACAGCGGCAGGTAGCGATCCGACGCGGTGAGGCCGGCGACATAGTGGACTTCCGGATGGCCGATGCGGACGAGTTCCTCGTCCAGCGGCTTGTGATGGTCGATGACATGATGCGCGCCCATCTGCTCGGCCCAGGCGATCGTCTCCGGGCGCGAGGCGGTGGCGATGACCGTGAGGCCGGTCAGCCGGCGCGCCATCTGGATCAGGATCGAACCGACACCCCCGGCGCCGTTGATCACCAGCAGGCTGCCTTGCGCCTGCTTGCGGCCGTGCGGCACGTTCAGCCGCTCGAACAGCAGTTCCCAGGCCGTGATCGCGGTGAGCGGCAGCGCGGCGGCTTCGGCCCAGTCGAGGCTGGTCGGCTTGTGACCGACGATACGCGCGTCGACCGTGTGCAGTTCTGCATTGGCGCCCGGGCGGGTGATGTCGCCCGCGTAGAAGACCGCATCGCCGCGACGGAACAACGTCACGGCATCTCCCACCGCCTCGACGATGCCGGCCGCATCCCAGCCCAGGATCTTTGGCCCGCCTTCGGGCGCCGGGCTGCCGGCGCGGATCTTCACGTCGACCGGATTGACCGAGACGGCCTTCACCCGGACGAGCAGGTCCTGCGGGCCGGGGGTGGGCGCGGGAATGTCCAGGTCGAGCAGCGCGTCGTCCCGGTCGATGCTGCCGGGCTGGTGGTAACCGATGGCTTTCATGTCGAACCTCCTGATGATCGTTCGCGGTTCAGATTGCCCATGCGAATGCGGTTTGCCACGCCCAGTTCCGCACGACCTCCATGCGGTGACGCATGCCGTTCAGAGTTCGGGCGGCAATGCGGCGACGAGCATATCGACGAGCGTTCGAAGCCGTCGCAACCGCCGCAGATCCTGGTGATAGCCGAGCCACAGGTCGCGCGGCGGCGGCGCCTCGCTCTCCAGGCGGGCGAGCGGCAACTGATCGCCGATCACGCGGGGCAGTACTGCCAGCCCGGCGCCGGCGACGCAGGCAGCACCCTGCGCCTCGCGATTGTTGCTGCGGAAGGCGGGCAGGGCGGCGGGCCAGCGGCCCCGCAGCCAGGCGACGTCGGGCAGCTGATCGAGCGCGCTGTTCATCGTCACGAGCCGATGGCCGTTGCCGTCCCCGCTCGCGCGCGGATCGCCGCAGCGCTCCAGATAGGCGGGGGCGGCATATAACGCATAGCGAATGCGCAGGAAGCGGCGCTGGACGATGTCGCTGCCGGAGAAGGGCACGAAGCGCAGTACCAGATCGGCCTCGCGCCGCTGGAGATCATAGAGCCGGGAGTCGGCCAGCACTTCCACCACCAGCCCGGGATGCTCGATCGCGAAGCCGGCCAGCGGCGCCGCCAGTACCCGCGACGAAACCCAGTCCGAGGTGGAGAGCCGCAGCACCCCTTCCAGTCCGCGCGCGCCGCCGATCAGCTTGCGCTGCAGGGCAACCGCCTCCTCCGCCATCTGCTCGGCATGGACGAGCATCGCCTCGCCCTCGTCGGTCAGGCGGAAGCCGGCAGGCGTGCGCTGGAACAGCGCCGCGCCGACGGCTTCCTCCAGGCCGCGCAGCCGCCGGCCGGCGGTGGGCTGGCTGAGCCGCAGACGCTCGGCGGCTGCGGTCAGCGTGCCGGTGCGGGCGATCTCGACGAACAGCTTGAGATCATCCCAGTCGAGACGAAGCGTCGGTTCGGGAGCCATGCCGCTTCATCGCCGCGCGCGTGCATCCGCACAAGCCATGCGGACGAGCGCCGGCGGCGGCTGCATCCCCATGCGACGCGGCAACAGCGCCGTGCGGGACCGGCGGACGGCGCCGCGACTATGCCCCTGGCCGCCCGACCGGCATGACGGTTCATGTCGCTGCGGCCGTCCCTCCCATCGTGAAAAATGTTTGCGGGACGAATCTTCGTCTAGCCAAGCAACGACTTCGGCGGCAGAGGGACGGTATAACGTCGCATTCATGTTCCGATCATCTACCTCCCGAAGCCGAGGAAGCCCCGTGACCGCTGTCGAACCGCCGATCCTGCTCGATCAACTGACCCTCAGCTATGGCCCGCACCGGGTGCTCGACGCGCTATCGCTCGCCGTCGCGGCCGGTAGCATCACGGCGCTGCTCGGCGGCAACGGCGCGGGCAAGTCGACGACGCTCTCGGTTCTGCTGGGCTTTGCGCGCGGCGATGCGGGCCGGGCCGCGGTTTGCGGGATCGATCCCGGCACCGACCCGGACGGCGCGCGCCGCCGGATCGCCTATCTGCCGGAAAATGTGGCGCTCTACGAGCATCTGACGGCGGTAGAGAATGCCGACTATCTGCTGGCGCTGTCCGGCCAACGTCAGCCGCGCGGGGCGATCACCGACGCGCTGGCCGCCGCCGGGCTGCAGGAACGCGCCTGGCACCAGCGGCTCGACGGCTTCTCCAAGGGCATGCGCCAGAAGGTGGCGATCGCGGTGGCGCTGCTGCGCGCGGTGCCGGTGCTGCTGCTCGACGAGCCGACCTCGGGGCTCGACCCGCGCGCCACGGCGGACTTCAACGCGCTGGTGTTGCAGGTGCGCGATCGGGGGACCGCGGTGCTGATGGTCACGCACGACCTGCTCTCCGCCGCCGACGTGGCGGACCGCATCGCCTTTCTGGAGGCCGGCCGCGTCCGTTACGAAGTGCTGGCGGAAGGACCGGATCGCTTCGATGTCCGCGCGCTCCACGCCCGCTTCCAGGCCGGCGAAGCGCAGGCTGCGGCATGAAGGTCGTTCGCCTGATCGCCCGCGACGAGCTGCGGCTGATGCTGCGCAACCGCGTCGCGATGATCGCCTTTGCGCTGCTGGTGCTGCTGACGCTGGTGGCGGTGGCGAGCAGCTGGTCGCACCAGCGCGGCATGGCCGAGCTGCGCGCGCGGCATGCCCAGGCGGCCGAGGATGCGTTCCACGCCCAGCCGGACCGGCACCCGCACCGGGTGGTGCATTACGGCCATTTCATCTTCCGCCCGCTGGGGCCGCTGGCGGCGTTCGACCCCGGCGTCGACGCGTTCACCGGCAACAGCATGTTCCTGGAGGGGCACCGGCAGAACACCGCCAATTTCGGCGATGTCCGGCAGAGCTCGCTGCTCGTCCGCTTCGGCCAGCTCACCCCGGCGTTCGTGCTGCAGGTGGTGGCGCCGCTGCTGCTGGTTTTTCTCGGCTATGGTGCCCTCGCGCGGGAGACCGAACGCGGCACGATGCGGCTGCTGATGCTGCAGGGCGTGACGCGGCGGCAGATCGTTGCCGGCAAGCTGCTCGCGCTCGCCACCGTGGCGATCCTCGCGGCGCTGCCGGCGCTGCTGGGCTTCGCACTGATCGCCGGCCAGCCGGGCGCGCTGGCGCTGCCGATGCTGGTGATCGCGCTGGGATACTGCGTCTATCTGGCGCTGTGGGTGGTGCTGATCCTGCTTGTCTCGGCGCTGGTCCGCCGCAGCCGTGACGCGCTGCTATCGCTCGTCGCGCTCTGGGCGATCGCGGTGGTGCTGCTGCCGCGCGTTGCCCCCGATGTCGCCAGCGCGGCGGTGCCGCTGCAGAACCGCCTCCAGACCGATGTCGCCATCGCCCGCGACCTCCGCCGGATGGGCGACAGCCACAATCCCGACGATCCGCATTTCGCCAAGTTCAAGCACGCGGTACTCGCGCGCTACGGCGTGACCCGCGTCGAGGACCTGCCGGTCAACTACAAGGGGCTGCTCGGCGTGGAGGGCGAGCGGCTGACCACGGCGCTCTTCGATCGCTATGCCGGCCAGAGCTACGCCGCGCAGGCACGCCAGAACGCCATCGTCGAAACCGCCGCGGTGCTCAGCCCGGCCATCGCGATCCGCTCGCTGTCCATGGCGGCCGCGGGTACCGATTTTGCGGGGCACCGCAGGTTCCTCGAACAGGCCGAAGCCTATCGCTACGCGCTGGTCCAGCGGCTGAACGCGATGCAGGCGGAGAAGGTGCGCTACAGCGACGATACCGCCGAGGATGCGGGTGCCGATCGCCGCAAGCGCGTCTCGGCCGCCAACTGGCAGGCCATGCCCGATTTCACCTTCGTCGCGCCGAGCGGCACCGCGCTCGCCAAGGCAGCGCTGCCCGGGCTGGCCGTGCTGCTCGCCTGGCTGGCCGTCGTCGGCCTGCTGCTCGCGCTGGCGACCCGGCGCCTGGGAGCCTTTCGATGACCCTGTTCCTGCACGAAGTCCGGCTGCTGCTTCGCCAGCGGCTTACCCTGTTGTCGCTCGCGCTGCTCGGCCTCCTCACCGTGGCTGCGCTCGCCGCGGGCATGGCCGAAGTCGCGCGCCAGCGCGCCGCCATCGCGGCGATCCCCGCCGCGCAGGCGGAGGATATCGGCGCGATCGCCGCCTGGGTCGATCAGAAGAAGGATGCCGGCAGCGCCGCCTATTACAGCTTCCACGCGACCTGGGATCCCCCCGCGCCGCTCGCCTTCGCCGCTTTGGGGATGCGCGACGTGGCACCGTACATCCTGCGGGTGCGGGCGCTGGGGCTGGAAGCGCAGATCTATGACGGCGACACCTTCAATCCGGAGCTGGCGCTGCCCGGCCGGTTCGACTTCGCCTTCGTCCTCGTCTTCCTCTCGCCGCTGTTCGTGATCGCGCTGTTCCACGATCTCGTCTCGGGCGAGCGCGAGGCCGGGCGCCAGCGCACGCTGGAGGCGCTGCCCCGGGGCGGCGCGGCACTTTGGCGGCGGCGGACCGCGCTGCGGCTGGGGCTGCTCTGGGCGACGCTCGCGCTGCCCTTCGTCGTCGCTGCCGTTGTGGAAGGCGTGGGCGCGCCCGCCATCCTGCTCGTGCTCGTGGTGATCGCGGCCTATCTGCTGTTCTGGGTCGCGCTGGCGGCGCTGGTGGGCCGGCTGCGCTGGAGCTCGGTCGCCAATGCCGCGACGCTGGCGGCGGCGTGGCTGGTGCTGGTGCTGATCGTGCCGACGCTCGCCAACGTGCTGATCAACCAAACGGTCCCGGTCGACCAGGGAGCCGAGATCGCGCTCGCGCAGCGCGATGCGGTCAACCGCGCCTGGGACATCCCGCGCGAAGCGACGATGCGGCGCTTCTATGCCGCGCATCCCGAATGGGCGGATTCGCCGCCGCTGGGGTCGCAGTTCCACTACAAATGGTATTTCGCCTTCCACCAGAATGGCGACGAAGCTGTCGCTTCGCGGGTCCGCGCCTATCGTGCCGGGCTGGAGCGGCGCGATGCGGCGGGCAGGGCGCTGGGCTGGCTGCTGCCCTCGGTGGGCGTGCAGGCGCTGTTGACGCGGCTGGCGGATACCGACCTGGCCGCCCAGCTCGCCTATCAGGACCGCATCCGCGCCTTCCACGCGCGGCTGCGGGCCTTCTACTACGACTATCTTTTCCACGATCGACCGTTCGGCAAGGCGGACTTCGACCGTGCGCCGCGGTTCGCGTCGCCCGAGACGCTCAGCCGATCGTAAGCGCGCCGGTGAGGTCGCCCGGCGCCGGCCCGCCTGCGGCGACCATCGCGCGCTCGCGTTCCACCAGGCCGGGCAGCGGGGGCAGGCCGAAGCGCCGCGTGAGGAAGCGCGCGATCGAGCCGGTATCGTAGACGGTGTGGTCGACATGGCCGCGCTTGGCGAAGGGGGAGACGATCACCGCCGGGATGCGGGTGCCCGGGCCCCAGCGATCGCCCTTGGGCGGAGGCACATGGTCCCACCAGCCGCCATTCTCGTCGAAGGTGATGACGACCAGCATCTTGTGCCATTGCGGGCTGCGGCGCAGCGCATCGACCACCACCGCGATATGCTGGTCGCCGGCCTCGACGTCCGAATAGCCGGCATGCATGTTGAGGTTGCCCTGCGGTTTGTAGAAGCTCACCGCAGGGAGCGTGCCGGCCGCCGCGTCGGCGAGGAAGTGGTTGGTGCGCGGCGTCTCGCCTTCGCCGGCGTCGCGCAGATGCTTGGCGCGCGCCGCCGTGCCGGGCGCGAACTGCGCGAAATAGTTGAGCGGCTGGTGATGGGGCTGGAAGTTGGGGCGGCTGGGGAAGCTGCCGTCGTTCGCGTGGCCCGCCAGCGCGGCGGCCCAGCCGCCGGCATACCAGGCCCAGGACACGCCCTTGGCGGAAAGCACGTCGCCGATCGTCGCGTGGCGCTGGGGGACCATCGTCTTGGCGTCGCTCCAGTCGGCATAGCCCGGCCGCTCGGGATCGAGCTGGTAGGTCGGCGCATAGGGCGGCAGCATCGTGTTGACCGACCAGAAATCCGGGGTGAGCGAACTGGGGACGAAATCGGGCGGCCCGTCCAGCGCGCTTTTGGGCGAGCTCGGCTTCAGCTTTAGACGTATGCCGGTCGTGTCGTTGCCCTCCACCTGCGCGATGCGGCCGCGTGCCGGGCCCTTGTCCGCATCGGGATAGAAAGGCGGGCGGGCGGCGACGAGATATTGGTGGTTGAGATAGGAACCGCCGAACGCCCCCATGAAGAAGCGGTCGCACAGCGTGAACTCGCGCGCGATCTGCCACAGGCGGAGTTTCGCCGAGGCCTCGCCATAATGGCCCATCACCAGCGCGCCGCTGTCCCCCCAGGCGACGAAGCCGTCGTTGCGGCCGCCGTTGATCTGCAGCTGGTTCTGGTAAAAGGCGTGGACCAGGTCGCGCGTCACCACGCCGTGCGGCAGCGGATCGCCCTCCGGCGTCGCCAGCGCGAAGGGCGCGTTGGCGAGCGGCGGCAGATCGTCCGGACCGATCTTGTAGCGGCGATGCTCGACCACCTGCTCGTCGGGCACCATGCCTTCCCAGATCTTGGGCAGCGCCTTCAGCACCGATCCGTCGCGATCGCGCTGGGCGGTGCGGGCAGGCGCCGCCGCCGCGAGCGGGTCGGCGAGACCGGGGAAGCCGGCGAACAGATTGTTGAAGCTGCGGTTCTCGGCGTAGATCACGACGACGGTCTCGATCTCGGTCAACCCTCCCGCGCCGCGCCCGGCGGCTTCGGACGGCGCGGCCGCCAATACCCCGGCCATGCCGACCGCGCCGAGCAGCGCGCGCCGCTCGGGATTCGCGACGGCGTCGGGGGCGGCAGCCCGTTCGGGGGCGAGGGTCTCGTCATCGTGCATCATCATGTCTCCGGTCCTCGCCCTGTGGCGTGGCGAGGTCCATGTGACAATATTCTATTACATTTATTTGTCGGTAGCCCGAGCGTCAGCACGCCAGATCGCAACGGCGGCGCCACGCGAGCGGACCGGCACGCCGTCGCCAGTTCGCGAGGTGCGCGCCGGCGAGGAGCAGGCTGCCGGCGACGGTGAGCCCGGTTTCGAACAATTCCCGCATCGGCAGCGCCACGCCGGCGGCGAGCGACGCCAGCCCGATTACCCCCAGGATCAAGGGCGCGGCTGCGCGGTGACGGCGCCAGCCGCCGCCGAGCGCGATCGCTCCGGTGGGGAGCGCAATCGCCAGTACCAGCCAGTGCAGGCTGTCGTGCGGCCCCAACCGCGCCGCCAGCGCGGGGAGCGCGGCGAGCAGCAGCGGCAGCACGAGGCAATGCAGCAGGCACAGCGCCGAGGCGCAGATGCCGAGCCCATCGAGCCTCCCTTGCCACCCCGCCGCTGCACGTCGTTCGTCCTGCACCATTCCTGCCTTCCCGCCGCGCTGCGGCTTGAGCCTCATCCATTTTACGGATAGAGATGATACATCATATCCTCAGTTCAAGGATCGTCGGTTGGTTTCCATCGACTCTGCCGGCCCAGGCCGCGCGACCAAGCGTTGTTTGAAGGCGCCGTTTCTGCGCAACCAGTGTCTCTCCAATGCCGCGCCAGGCGAGGTGTCGCTATGATCGCCGCTGCGGGGCAACGCACGGCTGCACCGGCCGTGGCGCTGGAGCGCGGCGATCCCGGCGTGCTCGAAGCCGTGGTGCGCCCGGAGGTACACCTCGCGATCTGGAACCGACCGCTGCCCCTGGCACTCGCCTGGCTGCCGCAGCTCGACTGGTCGAAGATCGACGACCTGGATTTCACGACGACGCTGGAGGCGCTGGAGGCGGACGTCGCCGAGGGGCTGGCGGAAGCCGGATACCCGGCGGGCGCCCGCGGCGACGCGCTCGCAGGGGAAATGATCGACCACGCCCGCCGTTTCGCCGCGGTCCAGCAGATCGACGCGCTCGCCATCCGGCTCGAGGTGATCGAGACCGACGCCTGCCACAAATTCCATGCAGACCATGTGACGGCGCGGCTGCTTACCACCCTGATGGGAACGGGCACGCAGTGGATTCACGGCGACGCCGGCCCCGACACGCCGATCCGCCAGATGCGCACGGGTGACGTCGCGATCTTCAAGGGCCGGCTGGCGACGGAGGCGTTGGCGATCCTCCATCGCTCGCCGCCGATCGGCGATACGGGGGAGACGCGCCTGCTGCTCGCGATCGATCCGGCTCCCGCGCCGAGCCTGCCGGAATGAGCGGCGTGATGGCGGGCGAACAGGCGCTGATCCCGATCAGCGTGCTCACCGGGTTCCTCGGCAGCGGCAAGACGACGCTGCTCAATCATCTGGTGCGGATGCCGGAGCTGCGCCGCGCGCTGGTGATCATCAACGAGTTCGGCGCGGTCGGCCTCGACCATGATCTGATCGCGCGGTCCAACGAGGACATGGTCGTCGAGATGATGGGCGGCTGCCTGTGCTGCACCATCCGCGGCGACCTGCGCGCCACGCTGCGCGATGCGCCCTGGCGGTTCGCGCGCGAAGGCCGCTGCTGGTTCGATCGCGTCGTCATCGAGACGACCGGCCTCGCCGACCCGGCACCGATCCTGCACACGCTGATGACCGATCCGCAGCTGCGCACGCTCTACCGGCTGGACGGCGTGATCACCACGGTGGACGCGTTCAACGGCATGGCGACGCTCGACAGCCAGGAAGAAGCGGTGCGCCAGGCCGCGGTCGCCGATCGCATCGTGCTCACCAAGATCGATCTCCTGTCCAGCGACGCGCGGCGCGAGATCGAGGCGCGGCTGCGCGCGATCAACCCGGCGGCGCCGATCGTGCCGGTGCTGCACGGCGTGATCGAGGCCGACCGGCTGTTCGATGCCGGCCTGTACAATCCGGAGACCAAGAGCCTCGACGTGCAGCGCTGGCTGCAGGCGGAGGCCTATGACGCCGCACACGGGCACGGGCACGGGCATGGTGACCACCACCACCATCACCATCACGACGTGAACCGCCATGACGATCGCATCCGCGCGACCTGCCTGACCTTCGATGCGCCGCTGCGTGCCGAGGCGTTCGAGCGCTGGATCGACATCCTGACCAGCCTGAAGGGCGCGGACATCCTTCGCGTGAAGGGAATCGTGCACTTGCGCGATCATCCCAGGCCGGTGGTGGTGCACGGGGTGCAGCATCTGTTCCACCCGCCGGTGGAGCTGGACGACTGGCCCTCCGAGGACCGCCGCACGCGCATGGTGTTCATCACCCGCGACATCACCGCGGATCAGCTGCGCGGCACGCTGTCGCTGATGACGATCGGGCTCGATCGCTTCGGGCTGCAGGGATTGGTGGAGCAGATCCCGGCGCCCGGCGTCCCCGGCGGCGTGATCGGGGGCGGCTGGGCCTGACGGCGGCCGCCCCGATATCATCGTGCCACGTTGTTGCTCCGGTCGCGGTCGGGCAGCTTGTGGTCAGGATCGATTTCCGCGCGCACGACCCGCTGTGGTCCGGGCACGTACACATCGGTGCTGGCGGTGCGGATCCAGGTTTCGACCGGTAGCGCGACGTCGCGCTTCGAGCCGTCGGCAAAGCTGACGCGCAGCGTCGCCGGCATCACCATCGGATCGCGGTTCTCCACCGTCACCAGCGAGCCTTCGCCCTGCCGTGCCGGGCCGATCCGGGTGACCGCCTGGTCGAGCGTCCAGTTGTGGACATACCAGCCGCGCCACCACCAGCTCAGGTCCTCGCCGCTGGCATCCTCCATCGCGCGGAAGAAGTCGGCGGGCTTGGGATGCTTGAACGTCCAGGCGGCGATGAACCGGCGGAAGGCCGGATCGAACCGCTCCGGCCCGAGGATCTGCTCGCGCAGCAGGGTGAGGCCGAGCGCCGATTTGAAATAGGTCACCGCGTGCCGGTATTTCTCGGTCACCGTATCGGCGCGCGAGAGGATCGGCGGGGCATAGGGATCGGCGAGGACCGGCAGGATCTCGTCCACCGGATTGCCGCCGCCCTCGGCATATTCGCTGTCGCGCTTGGGCCCATATTCGCCGTGGTTGAAGGCATCGGATTCGTAGACGTCGATGAAGGTGTTGAAGCCCTCGTCCATCCAGGCGTCCCGCCGCTCGTCGAAGCCGACGATCATCGGGAACCAGCTATGGCCGATCTCGTGTGCGGTGATCCAGAACAGCTCGTTGCCGCTATCCTCGATCCCGTCGAACACGATGCCGGGATATTCCATGCCCGTCGCGATGCCGGCGACGTTGACCGCATTGGGCCAGGGATAGGGATACCAGCGGCGCGAGAACTCCTCGACCGCATGCTTCAGATATTCGGTCGAGCGGCCCCATTTGTCGCGGCCCTGGCTCTCCGCCGGGTAGACCGACATGGCCAATCCCGTCTTGCCGCCGGGCAGGTTCATTCGCGCCGCATCCCAGGCGAAGGCGGACGAGGCGGCAAAGGCGACGTCGCGGCTGTTCTCCATGCGGAAGTGCCAGGTGAGCGTGCCGTCCTGCCGGGGGCGGGAGGCCGGGGTGCCGATCTCGCCCGGTGCGATCACTTCGACCGTCGCATCGCTGGTCCGCGCCTTGGCGAGCCGTGCACGCTGGGTGGCGGTGAGCACGTCCTGCGGGTTCTGCAACTCGCCCGATCCCGCCACGATCATGCCGGCGGGCAGCGTCACCCAATAGTCGAAATCGCCATAGTCGAGGTAGAATTCCTGGGCGAGATAGGGGAGCGGATCCCAGCCGCGCAGATCGTCATAGACGGCCATGCGGGGATACCATTGCGCGATGTTGTAGACCTCGCCGTCGCGGGCCTTGCCCCAGGCCATGCGGCCGCCCCATTCGCCGGGAATGGTGAAATGGTAGCGGATGCGCAGGCTGATCTTGCCATGCGAGGGCAAGGCCGTCGGCAGCGACACCTGCATGCGCGTATCCGAAATCAGCGGCGTAACCGCGATCGTCTTGCCGCCGGACAGCAGCTCGACCGCCTCGATCACCATGCCGTCGGTGGTGCCGCCGGGCACGCGTCCGCTCGCCATCGCCCCGCGCGAGCCCGGCCGGTAGAGATTCTGGTCGAGCTGGAGCCACAGACTGTCGAGCCGATCCGGGCTGTTGTTGGTGTAGGTGATCGTCGCCGTCCCGCTGACACGCTTGGCGGCCGGATCGAGCGTCGCGTGGATCTGGTAGTCCGATCGGTTCTGCCAATAGCCGGGCCCCGGCAGGCCGTTCGCACCGCGAACCGTATTCGCCGGGCTGGGCAGCGCGAGCGGCGCGAAAGCCGTAGCGGGATCGTAGCGCGTCTGCGCAACCGCAGGCAGGGCAGCGAGGGCGAGCGCCCCGGCGAGAGGATAGGCCAGATGTTTCAGGGGAAGGCTCCGTTTGTCTCGTGGGGCAAGCATAGGAAGATGGGCCGCAACGTCCACTGCTTTGGCGCGTGGGGACAGGGGGCGTTCGGCCCCTTGCGGACGGCATAAATATAGGGGTAGGGGGTACCCCTATGAGTCACTTGACCGATGCCAGTCCCGAACTGATCGCGCGCGTCCGCCGGATTGCCGGACAGGTTGCCGCCGTGGAGCGCGAACTCGTTGCAGGCGCACCCTGCGGCAAGGTGCTCCATCTGGTGGCGGCCGTGCGGGGCGCGGTGAACGGGCTGGTCGACGAAATCATCGCCGAGCATCTCGAAGCGCATGTCGCCGGGGCGGGGCTGACCGACGAGGCGCGTGCCCAGGGCGCTGCCGATCTGCTGGCGGTGATCCGCCGCTACTCCAAATAGGATGCTGCCATGCTGACGGCCTCTGACGCTGCCGCGCTGAACCATAGCCATGATTTCCTCGGCGCCGCGCACGACGCGAATGCGCGGCGTACCCAGTGGGTCGTGCTGCTCACCGCCGGCATGATGGTGGGAGAGATCGCCGCGGGCTATGCGACGGGCTCGATGGCGCTGCTCGCAGACGGCTTCCATATGGCGACGCATGCGGGTGCGCTGGCGGTCGCGGCGGGGGCCTATGCCTTTGCCCGGCGCCATGCCGCGAGCGGGCGGTTCAGCTTCGGCACCGGCAAGGTCGGCGATCTCGCGGGCTTCGCCTCGGCGCTGGTGCTGGGGCTCGTCGCTGCCGGGATCGCCGGCGAGTCCGCCTGGCGGCTGTTCCAGCCCATGCATGTCGATATCGGCACGGCGACCTGGATCGCGGTGCTGGGGTTGCTGGTCAATCTCGCCAGCGCGCTGCTGCTGAGCGGCGGGCATCACCACCATCACCACCATGATCACGGGCACGCCCATGGCCATGACCATCACGGTCACAATCACGACAATAATCTGCGGGCCGCCTATGTGCATGTGCTGGCCGATGCGCTGACCTCGATCCTCGCCATCGCGGCGCTGCTGGCGGGGCGCCATCTCGGCTGGTCGTGGATGGATGCGGCGATGGGGCTGGTGGGCGCCGTGGTCATCGCGCGCTGGTCGTGGAGCCTGTTGCGCGACACCGCCGCCATGTTGCTCGATGCGACCGACGACCATGTCGCGGAAGAAGTGCGCGCGCTGGTCGAGGCGCCGGGCGATGCCCGCATCGTAGATCTGCACGTCTGGCGCGTCGGCCCCGAGGCGCGGGCGGCGATCGTCAGCGTCACCGGCGTTTCGGACACGGCGCTGGTCCGCCGGCGCCTGGCGCCCGTCCACGAACTCGCCCATCTCACGATCGAGACGCGCTGACGCGCAGGCGTCGCCAGCCGAGCACCACGCCGGTGATGCTGAACAGGAACCCCGCCGCCAGCGGGAGCAGCAGGAGGCGGCGCAGCGCGGGCCGTGTCGTCAGGCCGGGCACGTTGCCGGTGTGCAGCGCATAATAGACCCAGGCATAGGCGGCGCGGCTGGAGTCCATCACCGTCAGCAGGCGGCCGCTATTGCCGTCGACATACAGGTCCGGCGCGGCCGGGGCGCCCGATGGGATCCGCCAGGCCGAGCGTGGCCAGCCTTCGGCCAGCGCATAGGTCGCATCGGGATCGACCGGCAGAACGTGGGCCGCCGAAGCCTGCGGCCAGCTGGCGGCGACCGCACGCAGCACCAGCGCGCGCATCGCTGCGTCGTCGATCCGGCGTCCCGCACCGTCGACGCGTTCGACGGTGCCGTTCGCGGCCGAGCGCGTCAGGATCGCGCGGCAGGCCAGTGGGGTCACGCTGATCTCGGGCGGCGCACCGGCGGCCAGTCGCGTGGCGTCCACCTGCCGGAGCACATCCGCCAGCGGGCAACCGGCATAGGCCTGCGCCTGCGCGGTGGTGGGCGTCCCGCGCGAGAACAGCCGCCCATGGTCCATCGACAGCCAGCCGCTGACAATCCAGCCGAGCACGAACACGCCCGCGCCGAGTCCGAGCAGGTGATGCCAGCGCAGCCAGCGGCGGCGGAAGAAGGTCAGGCGCGGCGGATGGAGGCGCCGTGCCGCGAGCATGCGCACGATACCCAGGACCATGCCCGCGATCGCGACCAGCATGCAGACCAGCGACAGCCACCAGATGCCGGCATCCCAGGCGCGCCAGTCCTTGCGCAGCGGCGTCACATAGACCCAGTGCAGCACCGCCCCCGGCCAGTTCCATGCCCGTGCGCTGCGGCGGGTACGCTGGAGCAGCTCGCCCGAGCGTGCCGACAGATAGAGCTGTGTGCCCGCTGCGTCTTTCGCATCGAGGCGGTAGAAAGGGCGGGCCGGATCGAACCGGTTGTGCACCACCCATTGATCATAGGCGAACGGCCCGGTGGCGCTGGCTCCAGTGCCGAAGATCCGGCGCGCTTCGGCAAGTGCCTGAGCGGTCGAGAGCGGTGGGAGAATCGCACCCGTCCTCGCATCGATGGCCTGTAGGACGCCGCCGCCTTCTACGACATAGGCCGGGCGTCCGGCGCGCTGGACCAGTCGCAGCGTCTCCGCGCCGGGAAGCGCGGCTGCGGCCCGTACTGGTGGGACCAAGTCCGCGTGCGGTGCGATCGGCGCCTGCAGCGCCATTTGTGCGGCATGCGGCAGCGCCGGAAAGGGCTGGAACAGCATCACCGCGCCGCTGGCGAACCAGGCGGCGAAGATCAGGCAGGTGGCGACACCGAGCCACCGGTGGAACCAGACCAGCACCGCCAGCAGGCGCCGCGACAGGTGCGCATCAGAAGCGGGCAAGCAGGCTCACCTCGGCACGGCGTGGTTCCCCCAGCATCACCTGCGCGGGGTAGTAGATGTCGGCCCATTGCACGAAGCTCTTGTTCCAGACGTTGTTGACCCGCCCGGTCAGCGACAGGCGCGGGGTGAGCGCCCAGGTCGCATAGACGATGCCGGTCGCATAGGGGCGCAGCACGAGCGTGTTGGCAGTGTTGCCGAACCGCTCGCCGACGAACTTCACCCCGCCGCCCGCTTCGAGCGGCAGCCCCGCGATCTTCTGGACGCTGGTCCAGATATTGGCCGTCCAGTCGGGCACGTTCGGCGGCCGGTTGCCCGATGCCGCGACGCTGTAATTGGGATCGACGAAGTTGCCGTAACGGGCATCGACATAGGTGCCGCTGGCGGTGACCGCCCAGTGCGGCGTCAGCCGCGCCTCGCCCGAAAGCTCGAGGCCGCGCGAACGCTGGCGGCCGATATTGCTCACCGTGTCGATCGCGACCTGGGTCAGGATGTTGCGGCGTTCGATGTCATAGGCCGCCAGCGTCAGCGATCCGCGGCCGCCGAGCAGCGATGCCTTCACCCCCGCTTCGACCTGGCGGGAATTGGACAGCGCGAAGTTCTGGCCGGCATTGACCAGAAAGAGGTTCGCGCCGACCGGATCCTGGCCGGTGCTGTACGACGCATAGGCCGTCACCGCCGGCGTCAGATCGTAGACGAGGCCGGCGCGCCAGTTGAACGGCTTGTAGACGCGGCGGAAGCTGGAGCCCGCGGCGAAGCTGCCGTCGAGGTTGAAATTCTCGCGCGTTAGGAACAGCCGCTCGGTGCGCAGGCCGGTGACGAGCTTGAGCCTGGCCGTCAGGTCCAGCGCATCCTCGGCGAACAGCGCGATCTGGTCCCAGCGGGTAGGGCTCACCCGGCGGTCGAGCGGGCCGAAGCTGCCGCGCACCGGCCGCAGCAGGTCGACGCTGTCTCCGTCCGGGAAGCCGCGGCTGCGGACGAAATCGAGATGGCTATAGTCGAAGCCGACCACCAGCTTGTTCGACAGCCCGGCGAGGTGGTGGCGGAAGGTCGCGCTGCCCTGGTCGCCCACCAGATCCTGCCGGTGGAAGACGAAGAAGCGGTCGCGATCGATCCGCCCGGTGCCGGGATTGTAGGTGTAGTTCTCCGCGTTGATCCACTGGCGGTCGGCGTGGAAATAATAGGCGGTGTTGGCCAGCGTCACCGTGTCGGAGGGCGACCAGGTGACGGCAAGCCGCGGCCAGACCTGCCAGCTGTTCGCTCGGCTGTCCGCGACGTTGTAGTTGACGAAGCGGGTGCGGCGATCGACCATTGCGCCGCTCGCGCTGGTGAGGATGCCGGGGATCGGATCCGTCGCCGCGCCGGCGGGGAGGAGCGGGGTGCCGTAATAGGTCGACAGCCGATCGCGCAGATAGTCGACGCTGAGCTCGACCGAAAGCGTGCTCGACGAACGGTAGCGCAGCCCGCCCGTCACGTTGAACGAATGCGGGCCGGTATCGTCGACAAAGCCGTTCGAGCGGTGATAGCTGGCATCGACCCGCGCGGCGAGCGTGTCGCTCAGCACGCGGTTGCCGCCGAGGCCGAGGCTGACCGTGTCGAAGTCCCCATAGGCGGCGAGCGCCTGGCTGCTATTGCGCGCAAAGTCCGGGCGCTTGTTGACGATGTTGACCGCGCCGCCCACTGCACCTTGGCCGTAGAGCACCGAGCCGGGGCCCTTCAGAACGTCGATGCCCGCCAAGTTGAAGCTGTTGCCCGGCCGGTTGATCATGTTGGCGGGCCCCAGATACAGGCCGTTGTGCAGGATCGTGATCTGCTCGCCGGTAAAGCCGCGCATCGAGAAGAGCGACGGATCGCCCGGCGAGCCGCCGGAGATGATGCCGGGCAGGCTGCCGGTCGCTTCCTCGACCGTGCGGAAGCCGCGCGTCAGCATCTCGTCGGCGCCGATCCGGTCGAGCGTCGCGGGGGTTTCGCGGATGGATAGGTCGAGCCGGCTGCCGGTGGGTACGATCACGTCGAGCTGGCGGAGGCGCCAGCCGGTGACGGTGATCTCGTCGGCGGTGCTGCCGGGTGCTGCCCCCTGCGCCAGGGCAGGCGCCGCAGCGGTGGCGGCGAGCGCGAGCAGCGCCGTGCGCGGCAGGTGCCGCACCTTCATGGTCATGTCGAAATCCCCCTTGGAAAGTCTTGTAATGGGCGCTCAGGCGCGCGTTCCTGCCGTTGCCCGCCAGCGGCTGGCGAGCAGCAGGAGAATGATCGTGGCCGCGGCGGCGACACCGATCGCGGTGAATGCTCCGTCCGGCAAGGCGACGGTCAGCCCTGCCAGTTCGGCGAGCGCATAGCCGGCGGTGCCGAAGCTGAGTGCCACCACCAGCCAGCCCACCGCGCGGCGATAGCGCTGCACGGTTGCGGTGGCGCGGCCGCGGGTACGCAGCAGCCGGGCGACGATCTGGCTGTCGAGCGTATCGGCCAGCATCATGCCGATGGCGAAGGTCGCGGCGATCGCCAGCGCGGCGGTCGTCCCGCCCTTCGCCGTTGCCGCGGCACCCCAGGCCGCGGCTTGCGTGGCGGTGTCGAACACCAGCCCGAAGATCGCCCCGATCGCGACCACCGCCAGCGGATGGGTGCTGGTACGCAGCCGCTTCGGCACCAGCGCGCTTCGCCACCCCACGGGCGTGTAGCGCGCTTGGGTCAGCAGCGCGTGCAGGTTGAGCGTTCCCACGATCAGCAAAAGGCCGATCACCGCGAGGTCGATCATCGGCGCCGTCCGGGCCGGCAGCACGAACGCGCCCGCCGCCAACGATACCCCGATGGCGACGGCGGCGACCGACAGGCTGTGGCCCAGCGCGAACAGCGTGCCGACCCACAGCGCCAGCCGTGGCCGCACCTCGACCGTGCGAAACACGATATTGTCGATCACCGCGACATGATCGGGATCGAGGCCATGGCGCAAGCCCAGCACGAAGATCAGCCAAAGCGCGGAAAACTCGATCATGCCTCTTCCTCGGCAACCCGCACGCCGCGCGCGTCGAGCTTGGCCAGCCGCGCCGGCAGCGCCTTGCGGATCGCCAGCAGGCGGGGGCGCGGCGCCTTCTTCCATTCGCGGCACTCGGGCAGCGTGCGCCCGCACGCGACGCACCAGCCGGTGCGGCCGTCGAACCGGCAGACGCTGATGCACGGGCTCTTCATGCGCGGCCGGTACCCGTTGGTCGGTCAGGAATCGCAGGAATGCGGCACGGAGACGATGTGGGGAAAAGGGAGGACATGAACGCTCGCATGATACAATGTATCATTCATCATTGCGGATGTGATGACAGGAATCAAGCGCCGAGGTTCGCGAAGGGGGAGGCCTATACGCGGGATCTCGCGCCGGAGAGCATCGCGTGGCCCGGAAACACTCCGTAGCAATCCTCGCGCTTGCGCAACAATTTGTATAACGTTACAACATCTCACGTCGCTGGCGGGCCACAGGGTCGCCAGACGTTGCGCATTGGGTCCGCCACGACCGTGGCCGGCGCCCGCACCAGACACAGGGGATTTGGCGTTGCACCTTTCCGTTCGTACCGGCTTGCTTGCCGGCGCTCTTCCGTTCGCCATGCTGGTCTCCGCGCCGGCCTTCGCCCAGGCCGTGCAGGAGACCGGGCTGGAGCAGGACCGCGAGGAGATCACCGTCAACGGGGTGCGCCAGTCCTATCGCGGCAATTTCGCGCTGCGCGAGATCCCGCAGGCGATCGCGGTGATCGAGGACAAGGTGTTGCAGGAGCAGAACATCACCCGCCTCACCGATGCGCTGGACCTCAATGCCTCGGTCGCCCGCCAGAATACGTTGGGTGGCCTGTGGGATTCCTTCGCGATCCGTGGCTTTGCCGGCGACGAGAATCTGCCCAGCGGCTATCTGGTCAACGGCTTCAACGGCGGGCGCGGCTTCAGCGGCCAGCGCGACGTGGCGGGGATCGAGCGCATCGAGGTGCTCAAAGGCCCCGCGGCGGCGCTGCTCGGGCGCGGCGAGCCGGGGGGGACGATCAACCTCGTCACCAAACAGGCCCAGCTCGGCCGCAGCTTCGGCAGCGCCTCGCTGCAATATGGCAGCTTCGATCGGGTACGCGCCGAGGGCGACGCCAATGTCGCGCTCACCCCCGGCATCACTGCGCGGCTGATCGGCTATGTCGAGGATGGCGACACCTTCCGCGACATGGTGCACCAGAAGCGCTGGGGCCTGCTGCCGTCGTTCGGCGTCGCGCTGGGCGCGGCGACCCGCGTGACCTATGATTTCGAATGGACGCGGGTGGAAACCCCGTTCGATCGTGGCATCGTCGTGCTCAACGGCAATCTCGACACGGTGCCGCGCGCGCGCTTCCTCGGCGAGCCGGGCGATGGCGACACCGTCGCGCGCGCGACCGGGCATCAGCTGCGCGTGCAGCATGATTTCAGCGACCGCTGGAGTCTGCTGGTCGGCGCCAGCCACCGCGACACGCTGCTGACCGGCTTCTCCTCCGATGCCGAGACGGCGGCCTCGCGCCAGAAGCTCTTCGTCGACGGCCATTCGTTGTCGCGCCAGCGCCGCAGCCGCTACTACGACGCGGCACAAACCGCGGTGCGCGCCGAGGCGTCGGGCAGTTTCGAGACCGGATCGCTGCGCCATCGCCTGCTGTTCGGTGCGGACCATGACCGGTTCGTCTACGACCAGGTCTTCACCCGCGTGCGCCCGCCCGCCGTGTCGTCCAACCCCAGCGACCGGGCCGGCTATGTCATCGACATCCGCAACCCGGTCTACGGCCGCTTCCCGCTGCCGACGCCGGGGGTGATCACCGATCGCCGCGATGTGCAGGAGGCGAGCGGCGCCTATCTGCAGGACCAGATCAGTCTCACCGACCGGCTGCAGATCCGGTTCGGCGGGCGCTACGACCATCTGCTCCTGCGTACCGACAACCGCCAGACCGCAGTGAACAGCCGCCGCACGCGCGATCGGTTCAGCCCGCAGGCGGGCATCGTCTACCGGCTGAGCGATCCGCTGAGCCTCTATGCCAGCTATGGCGAAGGCTATCGCGCCAATGTCGGCACCGATGCGGCGGGCGTGATCTTCGATCCGGAGACGACCCGCTCGATCGAGGCGGGGGTCAAGTTCGGCGCTTTCGGTGGGCGGCTGAACGGCACCGTCTCCGTGTTCGAGATGAACAAGCGCAATGTGCTGGCCACCGATACCGCCAACCCGGGCTTCTCGGTCGCGATCGGCAAGGCGCGCAGCCGCGGCGTGGAAGTGGATCTGACGGGCAAGCTGCCCGGCGATCTCGACCTGCTGCTCAGCTATGCCTATGTCGACGCCGAGGCGCGCTCCAACGTGCTCGATCCGAACTTCTCCTTCCAGGTGCGGCCGGGCGACCGGCTGATCAACATCCCCGATCACACTGCCAATGTGCAGCTGGCACGCGACTTCACGCTCGCCGGAATGAAGGCCCGGTTCGGCGGCGGCGTGCAATATGTCGGCGAGCGCTCGGGCGAGACCGGCACGCGGTTCACCCTGCCGTCGCACACGCTGGCACGGGTGTTCGGGGAGGTCGGGATCACGGAGCGGCTGCAGCTGTTCGGCACCGTCTCCAACCTGTTCGACGCGCATTGGTATGCGAACAGCTATACCCAGCTCTGGGTGCAGCCGGGCGCACCCCGCACCGCCACGATCGGCCTGCGCGCGAACTTCTGAGCGCGCAGCCAGCCTCCTGATCCAGTAAGAGTATCGCGACCATGATGCCTTCGTGCCCCCGCCTGGCGACGTTCGCCGCCCTCCTGCTCTGCGCGAGCGCCGCGCCAGCCGCCGCGCAGGACGTGCTCGACCTGCCGCCGGCGCTGCCCTGGTCCGGCAAGAGCGCGGCACTGGTCGCTCGGCCCGGTGATCCCTGGATCACGCCGGCGGAAGCGGCGGGGTTTCGAACGACGCCGCGCTATGCCGAGGTCCGCGCATGGCTGGAACGGCTCGATGCGGCCTCCGACCTGATCACGCTGCACGGCTTCGGCCGCACGGGCCAGGGGCGCGAGATGCTGTATGTCCACGCCAGCAAGGGCGGGGGACCCAAGCGGGTGGTGCTGGTCCAGGGCGGCATCCATTCGGGCGAGATTGACGGCAAGGACGCCGGGCTGATGCTGCTGCGCGACATCGCGCTGCGCGGCAAGGCGGACCTGCTTGACAAGGTCGATCTCGTCTTCGTGCCGATCTACAATATCGACGGGCACGAGCAACTGAGCCGCTGGAATTTCGTCCATATCCGCGGCCCCGCCGAAAAGGGTGCGGAGGCCAATGCCCGCGACATCGACCTGAACCGCGACTACGCCAAGGTCGACGCGCCCGAGACGCGCGCGATGATCGGGCTGATCCGGCAGCTGGACCCCATCCTCTATGTCGACTGCCATGTCAGCGAGGGCTTCGACATGCAGTATGACATCACCTTCACCTATGCCGGCTGGGGCAAATATGCCCGCCACCGCGCTACCGCCGACTGGCTGGAGCAACGCTTCGGCCCCGCCGCGATGCAGGCGCTGACGGCAGCAGGCCATACGCCGATCATCTACCCCAGCCCGATCGACACGCGCGTGCCGAGCAAGGGCATCCGCTACAGCCCCGAAGGGCCGCGTTATTCGACCGGCTATGGCGACTTCATCGGCATGCCGACGGTGCTGGTCGAGAACCATATGCTCAAGCCCTATCGGCAGCGCGTGCTCGGCACCTATGTGCTGCTCGAGGCGGCGCTGCGGATCGCCGGCAGTGACGCTGCGCGGATCGCCGAGGCCAAGGCGCAGGATCGCGCCAGCCGCCCGGCCGAACTGCTTACCCGCTGGACGCCCGCCGAACAGCCGATCGGCTGGATCGAGCAGTTCAAGGGGGTCGCGTTCGAGATGGTGCCGTCGCCGGCCTCGGGGCGCCCGGAACAGCGCTGGACCGGCAAGCCGATCACCTTCCGCATGCCGATCATCGGCCAGCGCCCCACCGAGCGCGTGCGCCTGCCCAAGGCCTGGTGGATCCCGCCCGAACAGGCCGAGGTGATCGATCGCCTGCGGGTCCATGGCATCGCCTTCGAGACGATCGAAGCGCCGCGCACGCTGCGGCTCGATCGGGTGCGGCTGGTCGATGCCAAGCTCGCCCAGCCCAAGGAGGGCAGGGTGCCGATCACCGCCGGGTTCGTCCACGGCGTCGCCGAGCAGGTGTTGCCGGCGGGCAGCGTTCGCGTGCCTGCCGATCAGCCGCTGGGGCTGCTGGCAGCCGCGCTGCTCGAGCCCGAGAGCCAGGACTCGTTCCTGGCCTGGGGCTTTTTCCCGGAAATGCTGGCACCCGTGCCGAGCACCGATGCCTTCATCCTGTCCGCGCTCGGCGAGCGGCTGCTCGCCACCGATCCGGCGATCAAGGCCGCATTCGAGGCGAAGCTCCAGGCCGAACCCGGCTTTGCGGGCGACCCGGACGCGCGGCTAGCTTGGTTGTTCGCCCATGCGGGCACCGGCCATGCCTTTCTTCTGCAATATCCTGTCGCGCGGGAGCTGAACTGACCGGAGCACGATACATTTGCGCCGTAGAGATGCGGTACGGTCGAAGACCATGACCTGCGCAACCGGACGACCGCCGATGCGACCGCCATGGCCTCCCTCTCCCGCAGCACCAGAAGCAGATCCCGTGCGGCGATCGTAGAGCGCGGGCGCTTGCCGCTCGCCATGTTGATGAAACCGAGCGGCCGGCGAACCCTCCGCATCGTGACCGGCGAACGGCCTTGCGCTGCGATCTTGGAATGCCCTTCGTCCGCACCGCTTCGAAGCCGCTGGAGGCAGCGACGATCGCGGTTACCCGATCGCGTTTGTGCTAGACTGCGGCGCCGGGAGCCCCGAGAGCACGGGCTCCTGCACGGCAGGGCCGTCCAACTCGGCGGCGTGCCACGGATAGGGCGAGATCGCGCCGGGCGTCTTGCCCCCCAGGTCGGCTGCGAAGCCGTGGTTCACGTCGCGGTGATGCGCTTCATCGGCGCGCACTACCAGTACCACGTCGCGCAGCGTGGCACTTTCGGGCAGCCCCCAATAGCGGCATGCGATCGCCGGCGCGGGCACGTTGGCGCTGCGCCCCGCATCGATTTCCGCGAGATAATGGGTGTAGCTGATCACCGCCTCTTCCTCGAAATAGCCGACCAGCCGGTGTGCGGTCTTGGGGCTGATCAGGTAGAGGGCGAAGAAGAAAATGTAGAATAGCCACTGGACAATGAGCACGATGAGCCGCTCGAACAGGGTCGGCTTGCACACCTCCAGGAAGGTCATGAGGTGCATGCGTTCGTTCTCGGCCTCTTCCATAAGGATGCGGATCCAGCCCCGATCGGACTTCATCTGTCGCAGGCACCGCAGATGGGTGAGTGTGGCACCGACCATGCCAGGCACCGCCGCCACCGTTTCCAGCACGATGGCGCGGTGGCCGTAGCGCTTGGCAAAGAAAGTGTCGGCGAAGAACCGCAGCAGCCTCGTCACGGCCAGCGCGAAGCGATCGGAACCGCCATGGGCAGGGTGATGGATGGAAAGGTCAATCTCGGGGGGACGGCGCATGATGGCACTCCTGAAGGCTATGAAGTCGGGCGCGGCACGCAGCCAGGCCAGTGGCTGGAAACCGACGCAGCGGGACCAGTTGGCCGAACAAGTGCGCGGTCGGGCCACGCGACGATCTTGACCTCGCGTGGGCTGCACTCGGCACCTCCAGTCCCATCGTCGAACGCGGCGGATGTACCTGCGTCGATCGATTCGGCGACGTGAGCGGGGGTGACGCTCGCCCGCAGCCAAGGCGTGCCGGACCACCAGAGCGTCCGGCCCTGACCGATGACCTGGCAAAGCAGCAACAGGCCGGCGGTCGCCGACGCAATCGTGAGGAAATCGCGCGGCGCGAAAGCGGCGCTCTTCTCGCTGGGCGGCAGTGGCAGGGCGACGCCAAGGCAAGTTCGAGTGCGTGCAGGCCCCATAGTCCGCTGTTGACCAGCACCTCGACGGGGACAAGCCGAGCCAGTGGCGTACCGATCCCATGCCAATCACGCGCTGAGCGGCTTTGCCTTGGGTGGGAAGGCCTGCATCAGAGAGTAGGTGCCGAGCGTGACGAGCGCGGCGGCGGCAATCCCGCTGGTCGCGCGGACGAACACCGCCGCCCAGAAGCCGGCGAAGCCGAAATGGAGCAGCCCCGCGAACGCGTAGAGACCGAGGAAAAAGCCGGTCACTTGCGGGATGCCGAATTGGGCCCGCGCCTTGACGAGCGAAAGGTTGGCGCTCGCATTCATCACGACATAGATTGCGGGCGAGGGCGGGACGCGAGTGACTGTTAGTGCGTCTAAGAGACCGTTTGGAAATGCGCCTGGGCGCATTCCAAACAGGCTCTAAGGGCTCCGAGGGCCCTCTTCGACTAACCCGTTGACGTCGAAGCGCGTTTCATGCGATCTCCCGGATGCATCGTTCCCGCACCGCGGAACGCGGGAGCCGTTCGAGGATCGCTTCGGCCATGCGTTCCTGCACGTCGAGGCCGCCTTCGCCGATGATGTCGATGCGATCCGACCAGAGGATTCGCCCGCATCGACTGGAAAGTTCCACGCATACGCGATGTACTTCCTGCATCCGCCGGATCGTGCCGTGCAGCACCAGGGCCGCGCCGGCATGCGTGGCGACTTCGTCGAGCGAATAGCGGCTCTCGCGAAACTGGAACATGATCGCTCTCGGCACGACGCGGAGATGCGCATCACGCTCCGCCGCGTAGATGATCTCGTCCGTCACACCCGCCGCAAAGGCCTTTTCGTGAATGCAGAGTGCGGTGAACGGCAGCACCGCCAGTATCGGCGGCTCCAGCGCCGCGCCTGGGGCATCGGCGGCGATGCACCGCGCATCCTGCCGCAGGCGAAAGCTCGGCGCATAGCCTCCCGTCGGAATCGACACGATCACCGCGTCTTCACGACCCACACCGGCATAATAGGCGGCAAGCTTCCGCCGCAATCGGCGCGCCTCCACGCGCACGGCGGAATCGATCCTCGGGTCATACTCTATGACACCACCATAGAGTTCGACGCCGATCACCAACTCCTTCAGCGTCGCCGCGCGGCCCGCCAGCGCTTCCTCCACCACGAAGTGCAGAAAGGCGTACAGCTTGTCCGAACCGGTGAACGCATGGGCGCGAAGCCGTTCCAGCTGTGCCCGCACTTGCTCCGGCGTTGGCCGATGAGTCGTCTCCCCGGCGCCGGCGTCGACCGGCGCCGCAATCTCCACGAGGCGCATACACTATCTCCCGGCGCGAAACGGCACGGACGTCGAGCAATCCAGGTCTACGTCCGTGCTCGGGTCCGGATAGCCGAAGCGCCCAAAAGCCCCGACTTAACAGGTGCCAAACGCTGCTAATTCGCGCATACGGTTAGCGCTAACGTGTCTGCGGGGGGACGTAGGTGGGTCGGCTAGACGCCAGACGGTCATGAGCGAGCGGAGCATCCGGTTCGGCTCGTTCGAGCTTCGGCCGGAACGAGGGCAATTGCTGAGTGGCGGCGTCCGCGTCGGCCTGGGGTCGCGTGCGCTCGCGATTCTGGTGCTGCTTGCCGAGCGCGCCGGCGAGGTCGTCGCGGTGCAGGAAATCACCGATCGCGTCTGGCCGAACATTTTCGTCCAGGAAAACAATCTTCGCGTGCACATCACCGCGATCCGGCGCACCCTGCGGGCCGGGGCGGAGGACGATATCTAGATCGTCAATGTGCCCGGCCGCGGCTATCGGCTGCGCGCCGACGTGACCATCGAGGCGACAGGCGAGCAAGCGCCCGAGGCGACGATGTCTGCGGAAATCCGCCCGCTTCCGCTTCCGTTGCAGATCAACCGCCTGATCGGCCGCGAGTCTTGCGTAGCCGAAGTGGTGGAATGCATCGCGCGCCATCGGCTTGTTACGATCGTCGGCCCAGGCGGCATCGGCAAGACCAGCGTGGCGCTGGCGGCACTTACGGAGCTCCGAACCCGTACCGCCGTCTGCTTCGTCGATCTGACGAACTGCACGTCCCTTGCACACGTCGCCACCGCCACGGCCGCGGCGCTCCAAAGCCCGATGGGCCAGGACACGACGCCCGCCGTGCTGGTGGAACGCCTGCGCGCAGCCGAACTCGTCCTCCTGATCGACAATTGCGAGCATCTCATCGACATCGCGGCCAAGGCTGCAGAGGCGCTGCTGCACTCCTGCTCCCGCGTGAGGCTGTTGGCGACCAGCCGCGAACCGCTGCGGGTGCCGGGGGAAGTGCGAGTGCATCTCCAGCCACTGCCTGTACCCGGCGCCGCAGACGCGGTTGAGACGATCGCCAGCAACCCCTCGGTCGCGCTGTTCGCAGAGCGTGCCGCGGCAGCGGCTGGCGGATTCCGGCTGGCCGAGGAGAATGCCCGACAGGTAGCAGCGGTGTGTCGCTCGCTCGACGGGCTGCCGCTGGCGCTTGAACTGGCGGCGGCGGCGATGCCGATGGTGGGGCTGGAGGGGCTGTCCACCGGGTTGGTTGGGCGCCTGTCGCTCCTGTCCTTTGGTCGACGCACGCTCGCGCGGCACGAAACGCTCGAAGCGATGCTGGACTGGAGCTTCGAACTGCTCGCGCCCGACGAGCGGCTGATATTAGGTTGTCTCAGCCTGTTCCGCTCCACCTTCGATCTTGCCGCCGCCGTGCAGGTGGCGACGCCGAATGGGGCGGAGGATGCGCGCGCTGCTCAGGCCATTCTGCAACTTGCCGCCAAGTCGCTGCTGTTCATCGAGCCGTCCCGGCAAGGGGTCGCCTATCGCCTGCTGGAGACGACCAAGGCCTATGCGCGGCGCAAGCTCGAGGGCTCCGGTCATGCGGAAATCGCGGCGCGCCGGCATGCCGAATGGGTCGGGATGCTGCTGGATCGCGCCCAGGCCGATTGGCTGCGGATGGATCGCGCCGCCTGGTGGGAACGATATGGCAACGCGATCGACGACGTCCGCGCGGCGCTGGTGTGGTCGCTCGGCGAGGCCGGGGACAAGCGGCTGGGCGTCCGCCTCATCCTGGCTTCCGCGCCGCTTTGGCTCGGCATGTCGCAATTCGCCGAATATCATCGCTGGCTGCAGCAAGCGCTCGCCACGCTGGACGCGCTCGGCCAGCGCGGCGGGGCCGAGGAGATCCAGCTGCAGGTCGGCCTGTGCGTGCTGTTGTTCAACGCCGACCGGCCCGGCGAAGGGTTCGTGCGCGCGGCGACACAGGTGTTGCGCATTGCCAAGAAGATCGGCGATCCGGTGGCCCGGGCGACAGCGCTGTGGTTGCTTTCGGGGCAACGGGGGATCATGGGCGATCATCCCGCATCGCTGACGCTCGCGCAGCAGATGTTGGCGCCCGGAAGCACGGATGTCGACCGCGACCTGCAGCATTTCGCCCAGCGGGTGGTCGCCGGGATGACCTTCCGCGTGGGGCGCATGGAAGAAGCGGCGGCAATCGGGGCAGAGCTGGTCCGCCAATGCAGCGATCGCACCGCCTATGGCGCGGTGCTTCGCTACGATCATTCGACGATATTGCGGGGCAACCACAGCGTCACGCTGGCGGTGCAGGGCCGGCTGGACAGCGCCCGGGCGCTTGTCATGGAAACGGTGATCGATGGCCGGCGGCTGCGCAATCCCAGTTCGTTCTGCTATCTGCTGAGCAGCGCGGCCTGCCCGATCGCGCTGTGGCTGGGCGACGACGAACTGGCCCGGCACTATGCCGATCTGCTCGGCTGCGTGGCAGATGAAAACCGCTTCACCTACATGGCCGAACTCGCTGCATGGTTTTCGCGGATCGCCGACCTGCGCATGGGCAAGCCGCTACAGCCGTTTCCGATCGACCGAATCCGCCCCCCTTGCCGCACGACAAGGATGTTTTCATCACCGCTTGCGCAGCGCTGTGCGATTCGGAAGCGACCGCGCGGGCAGAAGCTAGCGCGCCTCACTGGGCAACTGCCGAGATCCTGCGGGCTGATGGCGAGAATCGGCTGCGCGCCGGCGATGCGGTGGCCGGGCGCGCGCAGTTCGAGCGGGCGCTGGCGATCGCGGAGACGCAGGGCGCCGGACTATGGGCGCTACGAGCCGCGACATCGCTGGCCCGCTTGGTGACGCCGGACGCAGCGGCGCGCATTCTGGTACCCGCACTCGCGCGTATCGAAGGCGATGAGCATTATCCGGACGTACGGGCGGCGCGCGCCTTGTTGCCGGAGTTGACCAGCTAACGCCGGGTCACGTCCCCGGGAGACATCGGCAGCTACGTCGTCTTCCATTCGTCACAGAAAGAAGCCCCCTTGCGTACTCACCAAGGCAGGAACAATGCTGGAAATCATCCTACGCTTCTTGGGTGCTAGCGGCGCGTTGCTCTTCTTTGGGAAAGCTAGTCCAATTCAGAAGAGAGCGCTGGGGTGTGAGAATTGGAGATTGATACGGCAGGTCAGCGGTTGGCGCCGGAGCCAGTACTTGCGCGGCTGCGGGAGCCGCAAGTACCGGTCGGGCGGTGACCTGCCCCCGGTTGGTCCTGCAGTCATAACGAGAGTCCGCCGGTTTGATATTCGTGGTGCGCCACCGGCACAAGCGCGCCGGGCGTGACGCCTCCGTCTTGCAGGAACGCGCGGCGCGCTTGTGCCGGTGTTCGGTTTCCTAGCGACGAGTGCGGCCTGACGTTGTTGTAGTCGTAACGCCAGACGGCCAGCTTCCGCCTGGCGTCCGCCAGGCTGTCGAACAGTTCCTCGTTGAGCAGCTCGTCGCGCAACGACCCATTGAATGATTCGATGAACGCGTTCTGCTGGGGCTTGCCAGGGTCAATGTAGTGCCACTCGACCCGGTTCTCGCTGGCCCATTTCAGGATTGCCCGACTGGTAAACTCGGTTCCGTAGCACATTGGGAACCGATCCCGCGAAGAGCCGGATTGCCTTGTTGAAGGCAAGGGCGCGTAGCGCCCGCGGGCTTCATCAAGGCGGCCATGACCGGCCAGCAGATCTCTAAAGTGAAGTTGTCGACTCAACACTTTGGAGATTGACCGACCATGACCAAGCGCAGTTCTAACCCCACCGACGCCGTGCTGGTAGCCATCGATATGTCAAAGCATCGCCAAGAGGTGCTGATCGAACGTCCGGAAGGCGGTCGCCGGCGGCGGATGACCGTGATGGCAACCAAGGCGGACTACGATCGCCTCGCAGCGGACCTTGGAGAGATCGGGCGGCGGATTGTCGTCGGCTTTGAAGCGACCGGTAACTACCATCGCACCCTGGCGCACCGGCTGCTGGCCGCGGGCTTCGAGCTGCGGTTGATTTCGTCGGTCGCGCTGGCCCGGACCCGTGAGGCGTTGCACAATGGCTGGGATAAGAACGATTCCAAAGACGCGCAGGTGATCCTGCACATGCTGCGGATCGGCGCCACCCAGCGCTATGTCGACCCGCTCGCCGCCGGCATCAACGATCTGCAGGAGATGTCGAAGACGCACGAGGCCATTTCCAAGGCCAAGACCCAGACCTGGCACCGGATCCTGACCCACTACCTGCCGTTGTACTTTCCGGAGATCGAGCGCTTCGCTGGCAACAGCCGGTCCGATTGGTTCCTGGCCTTGCTCGAGCGCTTCCCCACGCCAGCGAGCATGACATCACTGGGCCAGGAGGCATTCACGAACGAGGTCTGGCCATTAGTCGGTCGCAAGGTCTCCAAGGCCCGGCTGATCAACGATATTTACGCGACAGCCTGTGCTTCCGTGGCCCTGCCGGTCGACGAAGACAGCGTGGCGATAGCCATGTTCCGCATGGTCATCGCCCAGGCTCGAGGCCTGATCCGCCAACGCGACGAGATCGAGCGAACGGCCCATGCCTTGCTCAGCGACAACCGCGATTATCAGCTCCTGCGCCTGATTCCCGGGATCGGGCCGATCAACGCGCTGACCATCCTTGCCGAAGCCGGCGATCTTCGCCGCTTCGCCCACCACCGGCAGTTCCTCAAGTTCTGCGGACTTGATCTCGCGACCTGCCAGTCCGGCACATTCCGCGGTAAGACCAAGCTGTCGAAGTATGGCAACGCCCGGCTACGCCGCACCTTCTGGATGGCGACTCAGGTTGCCATTCGCCAGCGCGACAACAGCTTCCGCGACAAGCTGGGTCGGTACGTGGCCGGACACGGCAACGACCCGGATCGCCGCCGCAAGGCCATGACCGCACTCACCGCCAAGATGGCGCGCGTCGCGCACGCCGTCATCAAAACGGGAACCGAGTACCGTCCGTTCGTCGAACGGGCGGACACCAGATGGAAGGACCCCTCTCTGCTGTGCCGTGAGGGCGCTACGGCGACCCTGTAGATAATGTTCGGGCCTTCCATCTGGCATCCGCATCTCATTTTAAGGACGGTGAGGACCACGACCGGCTCGGACGCTGGATCCTGTGTTTGCTATGGCCGAGAGCGCTTTCCTTGACGATGGAAGCCATCTGGATCAGAACCGCATAGCGCTGATCGCCATCGGCGCAACGAGACCTGCTGGCCGTTTTCCGCCGCTGCTTCCCGACCTAGGACGTTGTCGCTCACGACACAGGCCGGTTTGCCATAGAGACGCACCAGCGTGTCGAGCTCACGTGCGACCCTGACGCCCGAGATGCTGGTGTCGCCCAGCAGACACAGGTTTTCGCGGCAGGCG